>DAHVAB010000150.1 GCA_027314825.1 Solirubrobacterales bacterium | reverse complement strand
GCGCAGCGAGGAGCCGGTCCGGGGACCTCACCGCCTCCAGATACAGCGCGATCTGGCGGGTGCCCTCGTCGGCCGTGAGAAACTCGACGATCTCCGCCGCCGTCACGTCACCCTCGTTGCCCGTCGTGATCACATGCGAGAGCCCGATCCCCAGATCCTGCGCCCGCTCGCCGAGAAGGCCGGCCACCCCTCCGCTCTGGGTCACAATCGCCAGCTCGCCGGGCTCGATCGAGGGCCGGTACGCAAAGCCGGAGGCCATCGGGGCGACCGCGCCGCGCACGTTTATGAATCCGACGCAGTTGGGGCCCAGCAGGCGAATGCCATGCCTGCCTGCCAACTCGACCAGGCGCCGCTGCTGCTGCACCCCGTCGCCGCCAAGCTCCGCGTAGCCGGAGCTGAACAGCAGGACAGCGCCCACGCCCGCGCGTCCACATTGCTCTATCGCGGACTCGACCAGCTCCGAGCGCAACGAGACGACGGCCAGATCGATCGGGCCGGGCGCCTCTTCGATCGATGTGAAGGCGGGGATGCCCTCGACCTCCGCGCCGTCGCGGTTGACCACCGAGAGATTGCCGGCGTAGCCGTGGCGCGTGAGAGCTCTGGTGAAGCGCAGGCCCAGGTTCGTCTCGCGCTCAGTGACTCCCAGCACCGCGATCCCGCGCGGCGCGAAGAGGCCGCTCAGTCCGGAGGGTGCCGCGACCGTGCTCACGCGCGGACCGCTTCGGCGTCGACCGGGCTGAACAGCTCGCCTCCCGCGGCCAGCCGCGCCCACACCTCCGCCGGACCGCGGCCCTGGATCACGCTCAGATCCGCTGGACCCGCCTCGGCGCCGTGCTCGCGCAGCCAGCGCTCCACCTCCGGGGCTGCCGCGATCCTCGCAAAGGGGACCAGATGGTTGATGAAGAGGGGGCGTCCGTAGGTGGTGCGGTACTCCGGCTGCCAGGCGGCGATGCGCCTGTACAGACGTGCGGTGGCACGCGCGGCGGCGGCGGCCACCCCCTCCAGCTCCTCGACGTCGATCTCCCGCACACCGTCGCTATCGCGAGCCAGCACGGCGAGCTGCTGATGCGAGGCGCCCGCCGGGCTCACGCTGGAGGTCCCGAACATGTCGCAGTCGATCTTCGCCTCCGCGGAGAAGGCACGCACGACGCCGATCGCATCCACCCCCAGGCGCTCCTCGGCGCTCACCCACGGCAGGAAGTCGTTGGCAAGGTCGTTGACCTCGTGGAACACGATCTGGCGCCCATCGCCGGCCGCGTAGGGCCCGTGATCGAAGTTGCCGTCGCGCTGCTCGCCATGGACCGTCAGC
The DNA here is from genome assembly GCA_027314825.1 of Solirubrobacterales bacterium. Taxonomy (GTDB): domain Bacteria; phylum Actinomycetota; class Thermoleophilia; order Solirubrobacterales; family Solirubrobacteraceae; genus Palsa-744. The sequence continues at coordinate 5,159 of DAHVAB010000150.1, read as the reverse complement.
GCGTAGAGCTCGATCTGGCCGACCGCGCGCTGCGCGCGGTCGGCGAGCTCTGCGGGCAGCGGCTCGCGGGCGACCCACTCCGCAACCTGCCCAGGCTCAAGAATCGGCTGCTCGCTCACCGTCTCCCCGGGAAACAGGTGCTCGTCGCAGCGATACGACGAGCAGACGCGGGCGAACCAGTCGCAGACCAGGGCGGTGCGCTCGGCGTCCTCCCCGCACTGCCGGCCGGAGAGGCCGCCATCCTCGACGATGCGCTGCTCGCGGCCCATGAGGTATCCCTCGAAGAAGATGAACAGCTGCAGGAAATAGGGACGTAGAAGCAGTCCGCGCATCCGCCTGCCCACCTCCTCGGCGTCCAACGCCGCCTCCAGCCGGCGCACGAGCCCCGGCGCGAGGTCGTAGACAACGGAGAATCCGAGCGAAGAGCGTCCCTGCAGGTCATACAGCGGCGAGGTCATCGCAACGCGCCGCTCACGATTGGTCGTGAACACGAGGTCCGACGCGAATCGCGATATCAGGGCATTCGCCCGGTCCGGGTCGATCATCGCAGCCACACCCTGCCGTCGCCATCGACGCTCACCTGCGTCCCGGGATCCAGATCGCGCTCGCACTCCAGCTGCACCACGCAGGGAAGCTGCAGGCCGCGGGAGACGATCGCCAGGTGCGCGCTCGTCCCGCCGCGCGTGCAGAGCACCCCCGCCACGCCGGGGAGGATCGGGCCGATCGCGCTCGCCGACGCCTGCTCGGTGAGCAGGATGACGCTCGACAGGTCCTCGCTGAGCAGATCCAGCACCTGCTTCACGGTGTTGGCCGGCGCGATGCGTCCGCTGAACGGCTCCTCGCCGTACACGCGCAGACCCCGTCCGACCAGCTCGCCGGCCGGCTCCCGCGCGGCTCCCGGAGCGCTCACGCCTCGCTCCCCGCCGGCGGCGCCCAGATCTCCACATCACGCAGAGAATCCTCTTCCCGGCGGACCACCTCGGCCTCCAGCCGGCGATCGCAGCCCGGGCAGAAGTGCTCGCGCATCACCAGCCGGCCGGCAGCCTCGCTATCTGGCTGCACGTAGCCGGGCACGACATCCGCGAGCTCGCGATCGACGCTCCGCGCGCCCCACTTGTAGCCCGGCAGGTCGCGACCGAGCTCGGTACCGCATGCCTGGCAGCGAAAGACCGAGCTGGCGCCATCGATCTCGATCGCGATCACATCCGCCAGCTCGACCGTGCCGTGACCGCTCGTCGCCGGCGCACTTGGAGCCGATGCGGGCGCGGCCGCCCGGCGGCGGCGGCGCTCTCGCTCCTCGGCGCGCGCCGCTGCCGTCGCCTCCTGGTCCAAGAGCCACTCGCCCTCGCGAGAGACGACGAGGACGTGATAGTCGCGGCGCGCTCCCTGAACTGTCACGTATCCCTCCTCCACGTCCTCGAGGACGAGCTCGGGGGAGCGCTCGATCGGATCGCCGTACCCGGCCGCTGCCGGGTAGTGGATCTGCAGGACATCGCCCGGACGCTGGACGATCCCCGTCTCCTTGGGCTCTATGTAGCGGGTGCGACCGCCGATCTCATCCATCTCGGAGGGGACGTGGCGGGCCGCGAACTGCTCGTGGACATCGCTCTGCTCAACGAGCGTGAAGCGCATCGTCGTCGCGGTGCCGCCTCCCCACATGCCGGTGCCGGTCGGCGCCCAGACGCCGCCCGCCGAGGAGGCGAGCTGGATCTGATCGGTTTCGTGAGGTATGAACGCCCAGGAGGCGCACGCACCGCCGCGGTATCGCCCCGGCCCGGCGGAGTCGGGAAGCTCGCGCCGATGCAGGTAGATGATCGGGAACTGCTGCTCGTTGAACTCGACGTTGGGAGCGATCGCCTTCGGGTCGAACGGGTATCCGCCGGTGGAGACGCCGTCGCGGAAGCTCATCGCCCCGATCCCGGACATCATCGCGTCGAGCAGCACCGTCGCGAACGCCCCGCCCCACTGATCGCGGCCGGCCATCGAGAGGATGGGGAACTGGCTGCCAGCGAACTTGGCGGTCGCCTCGCGACGGTCGGCGGGATTGGCCGAGCAGGACATCATCCGCGATATCACCGAGTTGGCCTGGCAGAGCACGATCAGCATCGAGGTGTTCGGCGCGCAGCTGACCGCCGCCGGGAAGCGAGCGCAGGTCATGGTGCCCGGCGTCGGCTCGAAGCGAATGTGGCGCATCGGGCCGCCGTAGGCGAAGAGCTGATCGTGCAGGAACGCGCCGATCAGGCCGGTCATGATCGAGCCCTTGAAGCCGACGATCGTGTTGTTGATCGCGCCGACCTGCGGATCGGTGCCCTCGTTGCGGAACGTGAGCGTCTCCCCCTCCTTGGTCACCGAGAGCTCCACCGCGTAGATCTCACGGTCACCGGGCAGCGCCATTTCCATATAGCTGCGGTCCCGCCACACGCCGTCGGGAATGTCGCGCAGGCGCGTGAGGAAGACCTCCTCGGAGTTGTCGCTTATCCGTCTCATCGCGCCCTTGACGACGGGCGCGCCGTACTTCTCGCAGAGACCCCGCATGCGGCGCTCGGCGACCGCCAGCCCTGCGATCATCGCTCGCAGATCGAGACCGACGAGGTCGGGCAGGCGCGACTTGCGCAGCATCATCTCCTCGATGTCGGCGCGGATCTCGCCGCCTTCCACCAACTTCACAGGCGGGGTCGGCGTCGGCTCGAAGAAGACGTCGCGGGCGTCGGGGCAGAAGCTGCCCGGGGTCGTCCCGCCGAGATCGTATGCGTGCAGCGTGCTCGTCACCCATGCGAAGATCGCCCCCTCCCAGAAGACGGGCTTCAGGAGCACCACGTCGAGCTGGTGGTTGCAGGCTATCCAGGGGTCGTTGGTCAGGAAGATGTCCCCGTCGGCGATCCCCGGGTTGCGATCGCGGTGCTCCAAGGTCCACTTCACGCCTGCCGGCGCTCCACCGCACAGGTGCTGGACGTACTGGCCGAAGTAGACGAGCTCGCCGTCCTCCAGCGTGATCGCCGGGTTGAAGTCGTGCGCATAGAGGGCGATCGGCGAGCCTGAGACCTTCAGGATGGTCTCGCCATGCTCGATGTTTATGTTCCAGAGCGTGTGCCTGATCACCTCGTAGGTGATCGGGTCGATGCCGCCCTCGAACTCCCGGTGAAGCGGCGCCGTCGTCTTCGGCTCCGCCGGCCCGATATATCCGTCGGTGGCCTCATTCCACTCGACGGCGCCCTGCTCGGTAACTGCGCTCATCGCCTCGCCTCCTTTCTCTTCTCAGGTCAGAGCTAGATCACGCAGTCGCCGAGGTCGTCGACGACCGCCGCGTAGCCCGGCGGGATCGTGATCGTGGTGTGCGGCAGCTCAACCACCGCCGGACCGTCGATGCGGTGGCCCGGCCCTAGGCTGGAGCCGTCGAAGATCGCCGTGTCGATCGCTTCGCGCTGACGCGGCCAGAAGACGCTCCGCGTAGCTGTCTGCACCGGCGGCCCCGTCGGCGCAGGGGCGGGCAGCGCGCGGATGGCCGACTGCGAGGCCAGGCGCCCGCGCGCCTCGGCGCTGACGGTCACGATCTCCACGCCGGCGCCCGCGAAACCGGAGCCCTTGCCGTAGAGCCGCTCGTAGCGATCTTCGAAGCGCTCGACCAACCGCCGAGCCGCAGGCTCGTCGACCGGAGCCTGCTCGAATGTCACGGCCACCTCGTGAATCTGGGCGGTGTAACGCAGGAACGCGGTGCAGGTGACGCTCACCGCCGACTCGGCGACGCCCTGCTGGGTGAGACGCTCGCGTGCCTCCGCGCTCGTCTCTGCGATGCTCGTGTTCAGCCGCTCCAGGTCAAAAGGCTGGCGCATGATGTCGGTGCGCTCGACAAGCTCCACCAGGTCGCTGGAGGCGACGCCGTAGGCAGACCACACCGACCCGAGATCGAGCAGCGGAACGATCACGGCGCGCGCGCCGAGCTCGGCGGCGTATCCGACTCCGTGGGTCGGTCCCGCGCCGCCGTAGGCGTAGACGACGAAATCGCGCGGGTCGTAGCCGCTCTGAACTGTCATCTGCCGGATCAGCTCGGCCATCTGGGCCTCGATGATCTGCGCGATCCCGGCGGCCAGCTCGGTGGTCTCCATCCCGACCTGCACCGCCACGCGATCGAGGGCTTGACGCGCCCGGTCCGCGTCCAGCTTCATTTCTCCACCCAGAAAGTTGTCCGGGTCTATGTATCCGAGCACGACGTTGGCGTCCGTCACCGTCGCCTCCAGTCCGCCCTTTCCGTAGGCGGCCGGCCCCGGGCTCGCGCCGGCGCTGTGGGGGCCGACACGCAGCGCCTTGGAGACGGGGTCCACCCAGGCGATGCTGCCCCCGCCGGCGCCGACAGACCGCACGTCGACCTGAGGAAGGCTGTACTCGAACTGGTGGACGATGCTCGACGCACGCTTGATCGGAGCGCCGTCGATGACCAGGCCCACGTCGAAGGTCGTGCCGCCCATGTCTGTGCAGATCACGTGCGAGTGCCCCACCTGCTCGCCGAACCGGCTGGAGCCGGCCACGCCGGCGACCGGGCCGGACCCGATCGTCTGCACCGCCACCTCGATCACGCGCTCGGCCTCGGCGAGGCCTCCGCCGGCCTGCATGATCAGGATCGGCGCGCTCATTCCGCGCTGGCCCGTCTTCTCGCTCAGGTCGAGCAGGTAGTCGCGCACCAGTGGCCCGATGTAGCCGTTGATCGCCGTGCCCACGCCCCGCTCGTACTCACCCCACTTCGGGATCAGCTCATGGGAGAGAGTCACATAGACCTGCGCTCCCGCCGCCTCCTCCTCGATGATCTCCCGCAGCCGCAGCTCATGGCTGGGGTTGCGAAATGACCACAGCAGACATACGCCGATCGAGCGTACCCCGGAGGCGAGCAGCTTCCCGATCTTCATCCGAGCGTCCTGCTCGTGCAGCTCCACGACGAGGCGGCCCTTGGCGTCTATGCGCTCGTGCACCTCCACGGTGTTCCGGCGCGAGACGAGCGGCTTGGGCTTGCGGGCTCTTGATATCTGCAGGTACTCCTCCGGCGAGAGCCCGGCTGTGCGCCCCGCTCCGCGCATGATCCTCAGGGCGTCGCCATGGCCGGCGGTCATAAGCATCGCGCTCTCCACGCCCTTGCGCTCGACCATCGCGTTGGTCGCAACCGTCGTGCC
>DAHVAB010000014.1 GCA_027314825.1 Solirubrobacterales bacterium | reverse complement strand
GGATTCGGCCTCGTCCCCTTCGAGTCGGCGCTGCTCGGCGTGCCGTGCGCGTTCGCGCCGCAGGCATCGCTCGCGGAGGTGGTCCCGTCCGGCGCCGCGACGATCGTGCCCTGGGACGCGGCGGCCAGCGCGGCGCGCCTGCATGAGCTGCTCGTCGACGCGGATGCCCGCTCGCGGCACCTGCGGATGCTCACCGAGGCCGCCGCCGAGCTGACCTGGGCACGGAACGCGGAGGCGATGCTCGCCATCTACGAGGAGGCTGCCGCGATGCCGGTGCGCGACGCGGCCGCCGTGGCCGGCGATGCCGCGAGCGCCGAGCACGAGGCCCGCCAGCACGAGCAGGCGCTGATCGCAGACCACGATGCGCTCGTGAGAAGGCTCGTCGGGGAGCGGGCGCACGCCCAGCGCGCCTACGAGGAGCTGAACGCGAAGGTCGGCTTCGGCCTTTCGCTGATCGAGCCGGGCGGAGCGCTGCCGGAGGATCTCCAGCGGATGCTGCTGGCGATCGCTGCGCGCCCGGCGCTCAGCCGGCTGCTGTTCGGCTCGGCTGGCGCCGGATATCGCACGCTGCGCCGCGCAGGCCGCGCCGTGCGGCGGGGCATGGGCAGGCGCGGCTGAGCCGGTCGATCCGCGATCGGCGGCGGCGGCGGTCGCGGTGGTGCGCGGGGGCCGGATGCCGCACGCGGTCCCCGTGCGACCCCACGAAGTGCGCCGCGCGTGAGCGGCGCGCATCGCCGGGGAGCGCGGGATCTATCCTCTAGCGACGATGACGCCGCTCCGGACCGAGCCCGGCACCTCACCGGCGCTGGCAGCACGCGACGTGGAGAAGACCTTCAGGATCCCGGAGGAACGCATCCACACGCTCAAGGAGAGGGTGCTGCACCCTCTGCGCCACGTCCGCTACCAGACCTTCCCGGCCCTGGAGGGCGTCTCCTTCGACGTGCAGAGGGGCGAGTTCTTCGGGATCGTCGGGCGCAACGGCAGCGGCAAGAGCACGCTGCTGAAGTGCCTGGCCGGCATCTACGGCGTCAACGGCGGCAGCATCTGGGTGGACGGCAGGCTCTCGACCTTCATCGAGCTGGGCGTCGGCTTCAACCAGGATCTCGCCGCGCGCGACAACGTCGTGCTCAACGGAATCATGATGGGGCTCTCCCCGCGCGAGGCCAGAGCGCGCTACGACGCGGTGATCGACTTCGCGGAGCTGCGCGAGTTCGAGACGCTGAAGCTGAAGAACTACTCCTCCGGGATGCACGTGCGGCTCGCCTTCTCGGTGGCGATCCAGGTCGATGCCGACATCCTGCTCGTCGACGAGGTGCTCGCCGTGGGCGACGCCGCCTTCCAGCAGAAGTGCTTCGACGTCTTCAACCGGCTGCGCGACGAGGGCCGCACGATCGTGTTCGTCACCCACGACATGGGATCGCTGAACCGCTTCTGCCACCGCGCTCTGCTGCTCGAGAAGGGCCGGCCGGTGATGCTGGGCGAGCCGAGCGATGTCGCCGACCGCTATCTGGAGATCAACTTCGGCCGCGACGCTGCCGCGAGCGGCTCCGACGGGGGCGCGGACGGAGGCGAGCAGGAGGGGGAGGCGAGGATCGTCGAAGCGTGGGTCGAGGACGAGCACGGCAAGCGCGCCTCCACCGTGCCGCAGGGGCGCCGCATCACCATCAAGGCGCTGGTCAGCTTCAACGTCGACGTGGAGCACCCGGTTGCGAGCCTCTACGTGCTCAACGACGACCATGTCGCCGTCCTGGTCGCCTCCAGCGCGCGCGATCACGAGCGCAGCGGCCGCTTTCGCGCCGGGCAGAGCGCGCTGTTCAGCTTCTCGTTCGAGAACGTGCTCGCACCCCGTCGCTACAGCCCGCTGATCACGCTCGCCCACCGCGGGACCGGCCTCGATGTGATGGATCGCGTCGACGGATCGTTCTCCTTCCTGGTCACCGGCCCCAACGCGATGGGCGGCCTCGTCGACCTCGAGGTGCGGACCAGCGTGCTGCGCAGCTCCGCATCGTCCAAGCCGGCGGTCCGCGCGTGAGCGTCCAGGCAGCCCAGCCGGAGGTGCTCGGGCGACCGATCCACGGTCCGCGCGCGCTCACGGGCGACTGGCGGCGCTTCTGGCACCTCAGCTACAACATCGCCCGCAACGAATTCAAGCTGAAGTTCTTCGGCTCGGTGCTCGGCTATGTCTGGCAGGTGGTGCGCCCGCTGATGCTCTTCGGCGTGCTCTACCTGTTCTTCGTCGTGATCTCCCACGTGGGCAGGGGCGGCAATCCCGGCGAAAAGTTCTACGGCGTGCAGCTGCTCGGCGCCGTCGTGCTCTTCGGCTTCTTCAGCGAAGTGACGATCGGCGCGGTGCGGTGCGTCGTCGACCGCGAGAACCTCGTGCGCAAGATCCAGTTCCCGCGCCTGGTGATCCCCGTGTCGGTGACCCTGCTCGGCCTGTTCAACTTCGCCCTGAACTTGCTCGTCGTCTTCATCTTCGCGCTGATCTCAGGCGTGCAGCCGATGCTCAGCTGGCTGGAGCTGCCGCTGATAGTCGCGGTCCTCGGCATCTTCTCGCTGGGGCTGGCGATGATGCTCGCCGCGCTGTTCGTGACCCTGCGCGACATCCAGCCGATCTGGGAAGTCGCCACGCAGGTCCTCTTCTACATGTCCCCGACGATCATCCCGGTCGAAAAGGTCCAGGAAAGGCTCGGAGCGCACTCGATCGGGACCCACATCTTCATGCTCAACCCGCTGGCTACGGTGATCCAGCAGTTCCGCCACGCGATGGTCAACCACGCCACGCCGAGCGCGGCCGAAGCGCTCGGTGGCGGCTACCTGCAGCTGCTGGAGCCGCTCGGGATCGTGCTCGGCGTCTTCCTGCTCGGCTTCTGGATCTTCAACCGCGCCGCTCCGCACGTCGCCGAGAACCTCTGAGGCGCGCGAGCGTCCGCGCGCGGCCGAGGCCGCGCACCGGCTTGGTCGCGATCATGTTCATCGAGACGGTTCCCCAACAGTGGTTCAGCCAGGAGAGGTATGCCTTGCGGGCGGGCGTGAGCTCCTGAGCGGCGCGGCTGAGCCTGCGCACGATCGGACCGACGAGCCTGGCCTGGGCGCCGCGCACCGAGAAGGCGGGATCGCCGAAGAAGGGGCGGTAGTGAGGCTCGATCACCTCGGTGAAGAGGCCGGCGCGGGTCGCCTCCCAGCGGTAGCGCCACGCCCAGTGGGCGTGCTCGTAGCCGTCGTACTGCTCGACTCCCTCCACGTGCACGCCGTCGGGGTCGCGCAGCGTCTTCAGCGTCTCGTTGACCATCAGCAGCCGGCCGCCGGGGCGCAGCACGCGGGCGATCTCCTCGAAGGTCCGTCTCAGGCTCGCCAGGTCATTGTGGTGCAGCACCTCGCAGCAGTAGACGTAGTCGAGGCTGCCGGACGCCAGCGGGATCGCGTCCATCGAGCCGAGCAGCCGCTCGAAGAACACGCTGCCGTCGGCGATGAAGTACTCGGCGGTGCGCAGCCCCTGCAGCTCGGCGGTGGAGATGTCGAGCGCGATCGCGTCAAGTCCGGCCTGTGCGAACCTGTTGGCGGCCCAGCAGGTGTTCGAGCCGACATCCAGGATGCTCTGGCCGGGCTGGAAGGGGATCGAGCTCATCAGCTGGTGCATGGAGCGGGCCTGCACGTACCAGTAGCCGTGCTCGACGTCGGGCAGCCTGCGGATCATCTCCCTGTCCCACCCGTCCGCGCGCATCTGCGCCGCGAACCGCTCCAGCCCGGCCGCCTCGGCGAGGAGGTGGGCGGGCGGCTCGTGCAGCAGCTCGACGATCCCCTCCTGGACGGGAAAGCTCGCGCCGCAGGCCTCGCAGGTGAGCGTGCCCTCACGCACCTCGCGTGCGTCGCGCTCGGCCACCTGCAGGTGCAGCGTGCGATCTGCGCGGCAGGCGGGGCAGCGCAGATGACTGGCGAGCTCCTGTCTCACCTCACCCCTCCGCGGGCCGGGAGCTGCGCCGGGGAAGGCCTGACCACGCTCGCCAGGAACTCCTCCAGCGCGTCGATCCGCCGCTCCCATGCGTACTCGGCGGCGGTCCGGATCCCCGCCTGGCCGAGGCGTTCGCGCAGCTCGCGGTCTGCGAGCAGGCGGCCGATCGCGGCGCTCACCTGCTTGCTGGTGGCATCGGGCATCAGGCTGTTCTCCCCGTCGACGCAGAAGTCGCGGTTGCCGTGCGCGTCCGTGCAGACGACCGCGCCGCCCGCAGCCATCGACTCCAGCGCCGGCAGGCAGAACCCCTCGTGCACGGAGGTCTGCACGAAGACGGTCGCCTCGGCGAAGAGCTCCGCGACCCGCTCGTCGCTCGGCGAGCGCACGTAGCGCATCCCCGGCTCGTCGGCCAGCTCCGGCTCGATTCCGAACATGCAGAGCTCCGGGCGCGGCTGCGGCAGCGCGCGCCAGGCGTCGATCGTCAGCTTCAGGTTCTTCATCGGGTTGGTGCGGCCGAGCGCGAGGATCATGTCCTCGCGGCGAGCCACCTCCGGGCGGGGCTTGAAGCAGTCGAGGTCGATTCCAGGCGGTATCAGCTCCGCCTCGCGGCCGAGCTCGCGCAGGCGATCGCGGTTCCAGCCGGAGATCGTCATGTAGCGGAACTCGGGACGGTAGGAGTCCAGCACGGCATCGCGCGTCTGCGGGTCGTCGGGGTAGTAGCTCGTCTCGATGTCCTGGACGAAGTAGACGGGGATACCGTGCACCACGCTCGCCTGCCAGACCGGGACCGCCGTGTTCCACCAGGTCGCGACCTTGATCGCCTCGACGCTTGAGAGCGCGTCGGTCAGCTCCTCGTAGTCCTCGAAGGTGTGCACCGGCGCGCGCAGCGGGAACCAGTCGGGCCGGTCTCCCAGCGTATATAGCGAGACCTCGTGGCCCCGGTCGAGCAGCCTGTTGAGATGCTCGAAGATGTCGCGGTGGCCGCCGCCGACCCCGGTGTCCTCCGTGACGTAGGCGATCCTCAGCCTGCCCTCCGCGGTGAGCACGGACCGCCTCTCGAAGAAGTCGCCCCAGCGCTCCCAGAAGAGTCGTTGAGAGGTGCGCTCGCGCTCGCCTAGCTCGGTTCCCCTGGTCACCGACTCGTGGTGGATCAGGCACGCGGCGGGGAAGTAGCGCACCTCCATGCCCGCCTGCCATGCGCGCAGGCAGATGTCCACATCCTCGTAGGCCATCGGGTAGCGCTCGTCGAAGAGGCCGATCCGCGTGAGCGTCTCCCGGCGGATGTACATGCACGCCCCCGTCACGGCGAGCGTGGGGCCGGCGACGTTGGCCGGTCCCCAAGCGGCCGGCTTGAAGCGGTAGCGGTGGTCGAACCACTCGGGCGCGCCGGCGTTGCGCACGCTTCCCGCGAACTGGATGCGTCCGTCCGGGTAGAGCAGGCGAGCGCCGACGATCCCCACGTCGGGCCCCTGGTCGGCTGCGTACTGCAAGCACGCCAGCCATCCGCGCATCGCCTCGACGTCGGAGTTGAGCACGATCACGTCACGGTCCTCCGCCGCCGCCCGCAGGCCGCGATTCACGTTCGCGGCGAATCCTCGGTTCTCCTCGCCGGCCACGATCTCGATGCCTGCGATCTGGCGCAGCCTCGCGAGGTGCTCGGGGCCGCTCGCGTCGTCGGCGACGATTATCTGAGTCCGCGCCATCTCGCCGGGAACCGTCTTGCGGATGCTCGCGACGAGCGTGGCCACGCGCTCGGCGTCGCGATAGCTGGGGATCACGATGCTGACCGGGCGGCCATGCACCCTGTGCCAGGAGATGGCCCGCCGGCGGAGCTCGTCGCGCCTGTTGCTGCGCAGGGCGAGCCGGTGGCGCAGCGGGGTGAGCCGCAGCGGAAGGGTGATCGCCCTGAAGAGCAGGGTGCGCCAGCCGTGATAGACGTAGGTGAGGTAGATCCGCCTACGCAGATCGGCGAGAGGGCCTCCCCGCGGCCGTCCGGCGACCGGCCCCTCCCGGGCGTCCCGCTCCGGGCCTCCCCGCGGCCGTCCGGCGACCGGCCCCTCCCGGGCGTCCCGCTCCGGGCCTCCCCGGGCCTCCCCACTGGTGGGTCGATCATCGGATGTCAAGTCAGGTTCACGCTGTCGGGTCGGTGTCGTCTGCGCTGCCGGCAAACCCGGGATCGATCGGCTCGAAGCTCTCGCGCCGCTCCAGCGAGAGCCTTCTGCGCGCCCCGGCCGGCAGCAGGTCGGCTCGCGAGCCGAGCACGGCGCCCGCGAGGCGCATCACATGGTGACGGGTGGCGCGCGCGAGCGCTGCCCGCCTCGCGCTCGCACCGCTGCGCTCGAGCTCTCGCCGCACCGCCCCGAGCTCTCCGCGCAGCTGCCGCAGCAGATGCTGCGGGTCGGCCGGCTCACGCCAGCCGTAGACCTCTCGCAGCCCCCGCCACTCGTCGAAGCAGCGGCGCAGCTGATCCAGAGCCCCGTAGTCGTGGGAGTGCAGCACCGCCGCCCGCGGCATGAACACCTTCGCCCACCCGGCGCGCAGCATGTCGATCGCGAGCACTCGATCCTCCGCGTAGGCGACCTCCCGGAAAGGCACCGCCTCCCACGCGCGGCGTGAGATGCAGGCGTTCGCATCGGTGAAGAAGCCCCTCGCGCCGAGCAGCGCGCCGGCGCCCGCCGAGCGCTCCGCGCCGGAGAGCCGCTCGACTCTCGGCCGGCCGTCGGGGGCCAGCGAGGCGAACCAGCGCTCCAGTTCGAGCCGGACCGGCAGTGCGCTCTGCGGGCGAGGGCGGTAGGGGCCGTAGACTATGCCAACGTCTCGGGCCAGCTCGAACCCGGCGAGCATCCGCTCCAGCCAGTGCTCGTCCGCCGGCTGTGCGTCCTGGGTGATCAGGGCCACGTGAGAGCCGCGCGCCTCGCCCATCAGCAGGTTGCGAGTGCCCCCATGGCTGAACTCGGCCGCCGGGATGCTCAGCACGCGGGCGCCGTGCGCGCGGGCCAGCTGCTCCGATCCGTCCACCGACCCGGAGTCGCAGATCAGCAGCTCATGGGCGACCGACTGGCCGGCGAGCGCCTCCAGCACGCCCTCCAGCAGCCTGCCGCCGTTGCGCACTGGGATCGCGACGGTGACCTGCTTCGTCAACGCCGCGCGACCTCGGCCTCGGCCTCGGCTCTGGCCGGGCGACTGTGCGTCGGGCGCGCGGTGATCGCTGCCCCGGTCAACGCCGCACGACCTCGACCCAGTCGGCTCGCGTCCCGCACAGCGACCTGTAGCGCGAGAGCGCCACCGTGCGCATGCGCTCCGGGCGTTCCCGCTGCAATGCGACCGCGCCGATCTCCCCGACTCCCCATTCGCCGGGTCCGAGGTGACGGCTGTGGCCGCCGATCTCGTATATCCGCAGCCGGTAGCGGCCGGGGTGCAGATGCACGCTCGCCGCCTGCAGCCACTGCCCGGGCGTGTTGGCCCCCTTCACCGAGCCGACGGTGCGTCCGTTCACCTCGACGTACGCCGGCCGCGGGAAGTCGCCCTGCGCCCATACGGCGAAGGTGCCGGCGTGGTGCACCCTCACGGTGCCTTCGGACTGGCCGGCGGTCGTGGTGAGCACGGCGCCGGCCTGGGCCGGGTCGGGCGGCCAGCCGGCTGTGCGGTGCCGATCGGAGGCCGCCTGGAAGAGCTGCTCTTCCGGCGCCAGCGCCACCTCCAGCCGCGATCCCCTCGGCGCCTTGGCGACCATCGCCGCCAGCGCGCGGCATTCGATCCGGGCGGTGGAGCGGTAGGCCTGCTGGAGGGGCATGTGTTCGATCACCTTCGGGTAGGCCGTCCGCTTCCAACCCTTGTAGTAGGCGTTCTCGTAGACCAGCCTGTAGTTGGCGGGCGGCCTGCTCGCAGCCGGCGAGCGGCGCGTGACGATGTAGGGGTATCCCTCCACGAAGGAGAGCAGCTCTTCGTCGAGGTCGAAGTAATGGCCATAGAAGGCGGCGGGCGTGCGCAGCTGCACCTGCTGAGGTGTGATCGCCTCGAACGGCGCGCTGATCCGCGCCCCGCGCGCGAAGTACTTGGCGTACTCCTCGAACTCGTTCCAGAGCACCGGCCCCCTGCCGGCGAAGCGCTTGCCGGTCTGTTCGATCGCTTCGACCTGGGCCGTGGGCGCGATCGTGTCGTGCGAGTAGGCGAGGATGTCCGAGGCGACGATGAAGAGCAGCACGACGGCGCCCGCCGCCATCCCCGCCGGCGCGAGCCATCTTCGTCGCATCCCGACCAGCCCCGCCAGCGCGACCGCCACCACCAGCGGGGAGCACATCGCCAGCAGCTTGGCCTGCGCGTAGGGGCTGACGCGGGGCATCGCGATCAGCAGGATCAGCCCGACGGTGCCGGCGGCCATCGGGATCGCGGTGTCGCCTCGCCACAGCGCCCATGCCACCGCGCCCGCCGCCGCGATGAAGATCACGATCGTGACGACGCTCGTCAGCAGCGCCGCGGTATGCCCTGCGATCGGCAGCCGGTATTCGCCGGAGAGCCAGACTCCGCTGATCTGGCTGAACGGCAGCACCCGCAGCAGCTGGCCCAGCTGGATCGCGCCGACGCCGCTGGAGCCCTGGCCGGCCTGCGCCAGTTCGAAGAACGCGGGCAGCTTCAGCAGCGGTGGCACGGCCAGCACCGCCGTCACGCAGGCGCCGGCGCTGAGCGGGCCCGCCCAGCGCACTCTTGGCAGCCTGCGCTGAGCGATCACGATGCCGACGCCGAGCATCAGCACGATCGAGCCGAGGAATGGCACCGCCACCACGTTGTAGGCGGTGAGCGCGGCCGCCGCGGCGATCGCGACGAGCGCCGCTCCCGCGTAGGGGCGCGAGATCGCGATCGCCTCGCGGCCGAGCGCGATCGCGGCGCAGACGGCGGCCAGCAGCGCCATTTCCTTGATCTCCCCCTGCAGCGCATACTGGTAGGTGAGGTTCGCGGCCAGCGCTCCGAAGCCGACGACCGCGGCTCTGCGGGTGTCCAGCAGGCCGCGCGCCGCGCTCGCCAGCGCGATCGCGGAGATCGCCGCGAGGCTTGCGAGGAAGCCCTGATAGAGGACCGCCACGTTCGTGGCGGTGATGCCGCTGAGCGTGCCGAGCAGCGACTGGGCTCCGAGCGGATAGGAGCTGGCCAGGTAGGCGGCGACGAACTGGCGTTGGCTCGATTCGGGGATGTTGCCGAGCGTGATCCCGAACGCCTTGATGTGGTTGGCGAGGATCATCTCGAAAGCGGTGTCGTTGACGAAGTCGTAGCCCGACCAGGTCCACTGGCCGTGTGCGATCACCGGCAGCATGTAGAGCACGTAGACCGCCAGGCCCGCCACGCCCGCCAGGCCCGGGTTCACCCGGGAGCGCAGCCCGCCTCGTGCGAAGATGAGGCCGCCGATCGCGACGAGCCCCAGCAGCGCGATCGCCAGCGGATCGCCCACGCCCGCGGCGTATCCGGGATAGACGATCACGAGCGCGGTGCACAGCCCGAGCGGCAACAGCAGCGCGTTTCCCACCCGGATCCGCAGCAGTCGCTCGACCGCCAGCCCGCAGCCGAGACAGAGCGCCCATATGAGAACGGGCGCTCCTATCACGGCCATCAGGTAGCGCAACGAGTGCTCCGCCTAGCGTTCGCGTCGCAGCCCGAGGATGCTGAGCAGGAAGGAGGAGAAGAAGACCTGGATGCCGACGATCAGAAGCGATGCGGAGATGACGGCGAGATGTTCGTCGGCCAGCGAGCCGAAGCCTTTGGAGACCCAGTTGGCGAGTATCACGCCGCCGATCGCCACTCCGATCAGCATGAAGGCGCCGCCCAGCATCAGACCGTGCTCCAGGCGGAAGCGCGACCTGGCCCGGTCGAACCAGCCGTCGCGCTCGCCCATGAAGTAGGTGCCGTAGGCGTGCGCGCAGAGCCCGAGGGCGACGACCTGCGTGCCGACGATCATCAGCAGCGCGCCGCCGATAAGCGCGTGGATGCCCCAGGTCCGCCCGAACAGTTCCAGGCCGCCGCCGATCAGCCCGACCCCGAGCGCGCCCAGCACGGCCATCACCAGGCCCGGCAGGATGAACAGGTGCGTCGGGCTGTGCACGAGCAGGAACCGCAGGTGTCGCCAGCCGTCGCTGAAGCTGGAAAGCTTGCTCTCGCCTCCGCGCGGGTGGTACTCGATCGGGAACTCCGCGATCCGCAGCTTCTCCTTGGAGGCGCGGATCACCATCTCCGAGGCGAACTCCATCCCGGTCGTGCGCAGATCGAGGCGCGGCAGGATGTCGGCTCGCAACGCCCGCATCCCGCAGTGCGCATCGTTGACGCCGGTTTTGAAGAAGACGTTCAGGATCCCGGTGAGGATCGGGTTGCCGATGTAGCGGTGCAGCCACGGCATCGCGCCCGGGTGGATGTTCTCCATGCGGTCGCCCATCACCAGCTCCGCGCCCTTCTGCAGCTCCTCCACGAAGCGCGGGACCTCGCCGAAGTCGTAGGTGAGGTCGGCGTCGGCCATCACGATGTATGGCGCTCTCGCCGCGGCGAAGCCCGCCAGGTACGCGCTGCCGTAGCCGCGGCGCGGCTCGTGGATGACCATCGCGCCCGCGGTCCGGGCCAGCTCGGCCGAGCGGTCCTCGGAGTCGTTGTCGACGACGATCACCTCGCCGCCCCCCTCCATGCTCGCCACGGCCTCCAGGGCCGCCCGCACGCAGCGCTCGATGTTCTCCTCCTCGTTGAGGCAGGGGATCACGACCGAGACGAGCGGGCTCGGCGGATATTCTGAGCCGCTCGGCGCGGTTGGCGTGGTCTGCGCGAGGGTGCTCATTGGGTTCAGGCTCGAACTGAAGCCGGGGCGGGGTCGGGATGCGCCGCCAGGCCGTACCGCGATAACGCGCCTGAGTGCGGAAAGTGGCGCACGCTGCTGTAGGCGATCCTACCGGAGCGCGCGGCGAGCGGAGGCGGTGAGCAACGTCCCGGCGCGCGCGTGGGGGTCGCGGCGCGGATGGGTCGAGGCGCGTGAGCCCGGCCGCGATCGTGGTCGTGGCGGCTCAGCAGTCCGCAAGCGCTCGCAGCGCCGCGCATATCTCGCCCCGCCGAACGCCGATGTCGCCTGCGCGGGAGGCGAGCGCCGAGCGCTTCATCCGCTGCAGATTGTCGAAGGACGCTGCGCACTCGACTTCGAGGCCCTCCGCCTGCCCGAGCTTCAGCTCGGTCGGGATGTCCCGCACCGTCCTGGTCACGGGGGCGACGACGATGCTGCTGAGCACCTCCACCGCCTCTGAGCGCGTGACCACGAGTACGGGCCGGCGCTTGTCGTCAGCCTGCGCCCACCAGACCTCGCCCTGTCTCGGCACGCTCACCACGGCTCCTCTTCGATCATCGCCCGCGTGCCCGCGTCGATGCCCGCAAGCTCGTCCTCCGTTTGGGGCGTGCGCCGGTATGCCTCGACGATTCGTTCGCCGACCGCCTTGCGACGGTGCTCCTCCACGAGCGACCGAAGGCCGAGCCGCATCGCCTCCGAGCGACTTGTGACCACGCCTTCGGCGACGAGGTCGTCCACCGCGGCCACGAGGCTGTCGTCGACGCGCGCAACGAGTTGTGCCATACGTTCAGTATAACAATATGCAATGCGCCGGGCATGCCGGGCATGCCGGTCATGCCGGTCATGCCGGTCACCCCGGTCATGCCGGTCATGCCGGTCATGCCGGTCACCCCGGGCCCGGCGCCATCATCGTCTTGGCCCCGCTCCGCCGTCTCGCAAGGCATCCTTTGCGCCCGTGCGCATCTGCATCGTCTACGACTGCCTCTACCCCCATACCGTGGGCGGCGCCGAGCGCTGGTATCGAAATCTCGCCCTGCGCCTGGCCGCCGAGGGGCACGAGGTCACCTACCTGACCCTGCGCCAGTGGGAGCGCCGGGAGCGGCCGGACATCGACCCCTCCGTGCGCGTGGTCGCGGTCGGCCCGCGGATGGATCTCTACACCGGCGCTCGCCGCCGGATCCTGCCCCCACTCGTCTTCGGCCTCGGCGTGCTGGCCCACCTGCTGGTCCACGGGCGTCGCTACGAGGTGCTGCACACCTGCTCGTTTCCCTACTTCTCGCTCTTGGCGGCCGCCGCGGTGCGGCCATTCGCTCGCTTCCGGCTCGTCGTCGACTGGTTCGAGGTCTGGAGCGAGGAGTACTGGCGCTCCTACCTCGGCGGCCTCGGCGGGATGGTGGGATCGCTCGTGCAGCGGCTGTCCGCCAGGGTGCCGCAGCGTGCCTTCTGCTTCTCGCGCCTGCACGCGGGGCGGCTGCGCGAGGAGGGGCTGCGAGGGCCGATCACGCTGCTGCGCGGTCTCTACGCCGGTGCCATCGAGCAGGTGCAGCCGCGACCGGCCGATCCACTCGTGCTCTTCGCGGGCCGGCTGATCCCGGAGAAGCGCGTCACCCTCGGCGTCGCCGCGGTGGTGCGCGCGCGCGAGCGGATCGAGGGCCTGCGGGGCGTCTTCTACGGCGACGGTCCCGAGCGGGAGGCGCTGCACGCCGCGATCGCGGCGCACCACGCCGGCTCCTACATCGAGGCGCCCGGCTTCGTGAGCGCCGATCGGGTCGACCGGGACATGCGCCGGGCGCTATGCGTGCTCCTGCCCTCGCAGCGGGAGGGCTACGGCATGGTCGTGATCGAGGCGTGCGCCCACGCCACGCCGGCGGTGGTGATCGCCGCCGCCGACAACGCGGCGACCGAGCTGGTGAGCGACGGCGTCAACGGCGTGATCGCGGCCGGCGATGCCCCGGACGCGATCGCCGACGCGATCGTGCGGGTGCACGAGGCGGGGCTCGCGATACGCGAGAGCACCGCCCGCTGGTTCGCCGAGAACGCCTCGCAGCTCTCGCTCGAGCGCTCGCTTGCCTTGGTCCTGGACAGCTACGCCGGCACTGCTCGCTAGGCTGCGACGATGCTCCGCACCGCTCACACCCGGGCGCGCAACCCGATCGAGGTGCGGTGAGCGCTCGCCCGATCAGGCTTGGCGTGGTCGGCCTCGGCTACTGGGGCCCGAACCTCGCACGCAACTTCGACCGGCTCCCGGGCTGCGAGCTTCGCTGGTGCTGCGACGCCGCGGCGGAGCGCCGTGAGCGGCTCGCGCTCCACCACCCGGACGCGCGGTTCAGCGGGCGCCTGGAGGACCTGCTCGAAGACGAGGCGTTGGACGCGATCGTGCTCGCGACACCCGTGCCGACGCATGCGGCGCTCGCGCAACGCGTGGTGGAGGCGGGCAAGCACTGCTTCGTGGAGAAGCCGCTTGCGACCTCGGCGGTCGACGCCGAGCGAGCCGTCGCCGCGGCGGAGAAGGCGGGGCGAGTGCTGATGGTCGGCCACCTGCTCGAGTACCACCCGGGAGTTCGGGCGCTGAAGGAGACCCTCGACTCCGGCGAGCTTGGGCAGGCCCGCTACATCTACGGCAACCGCCTCAACCTCGGCCAGCTGCGAAGCGAGGAGAACGCGCTCTGGAGCCTCGGCGCCCACGACGTCTCGGTCGTGCTCGCACTCGCGGGGGAAGAGCCGCACGAGCTGACGGCGCACGGCGAGTGCTACATGCGGCCCGGCATCGAGGACGTCGTCTTCGCCTTCATGCGCTTCCCATCGGGCCTCGCCGCGCACCTGCACCTCAGCTGGCTCGATCCGCACAAGGAGCGGCGCTTCACCGTAGTGGGATCGAAGCGGATGGCGACGTTCGACGACATGGAGCTGGAGCGCAAGCTCACGATCTACGACAAGGGCTTCGACGAGAAGGCAGACAGCTACGGCGAGTACATCACCCGCGCGGGCGAGATCCGCTGCCCGAGGGTGCCGAACGCCGAGCCGCTGCGGGTCGAGTGCGAGCACTTCGTCGAGTGCGTGCGCGATGGCGCCACCCCGCGCTCGGACGGGCGCAGCGGGCTGCGGGTCGTGAGAGTGCTCGAGGGCCTGCAGCGCTCGCTGGAGCAGTCGCGGCGCTGAGGGGCTCGCCTCCCGCGTCGCGCGCCGGTCGCGGGGACTGCGAGATAGTTCAGCCGATGGCGCAGGAGCAGCGGGCGATCGTGACCGATGACGTGCTCGACTTCGAGGTCGTGCACGCAAGGGTGCTCGGTGCCGGGGCTCACCATGCCGGCCTCGTCTCCACCTTCGAGGAGACAATGCCGCGCACCACGGCGGCGATCGTGCTCTGGGTGGACCGGCTCGCTCGGCTGCTCGACGAACATCCCGGGCGGGAGCCGCTGCGCGGTCGGCTGCTGGAGCTGCTGTGAAGGGGGCTCGAGCCCGCGTCACCCGTGACCGTCTCAGCCGTGCTGCCGCCCAGCTGCGTCACTCGGCGGGGCTCCGGGTGCTGCCGCCCCGGGTCGCCTGCTTCCAGTGGCGCGCGCGGCGTCTGGCCTTGCGCACGGGCGATAGCTTCAGCCTCATCTCCGCCACCCGCCCGCGTGACCTCTCCATCCTGCTGGAGCTGGCCGCCGGCAGGCGAGCGGTCGTCGAGCTGGGAACCGCGCCCGGCTGGACGGCGATCGCCCTCGCCCTCGCCGACCCCGGCCGCGAGGTGCTCACATACGACCCGATCGACCGGGTGCAGCGCGAGCGCTACATGGCGCTGGTCACCCCCGAGGTCGCTCGCCGGATCACATTCGTCAACGAGCCCGGCTTGAGCGGCCCGCTGGACGCTCGCGAGGTGGAGATGCTCTACATCGACAGCGACCACTCTCGCGAGACGACGATCGCGGAGCTGCGGGCCTGGCGTCGCGTGCTGGCGCCCGGCGCGCTGGTTGTGCTTGACGACTACACCCACCCGGAGTTCCCTGGTGTCCGCGAAGCCGTCCGCGAGCTCTCGCTGCAGGGCCACCCGCGCGGCACCCTCTTCGTCCACACGCCCTGACTGCGGATGGCCGCGCCGGCCGCCCATCGATGTTGCGACCGACGCTCTAGGCAAACAGCTCATCGCTGCTCACGAGCAGCACGCCCTCATCGGCGGCGCGCCGTCGCAGCGAGCGCGTGAAGCCAGTGCGGGCGAACATGGCAAGCCGCGCGCGTTCGGCCCGCCCGTCGATCGCGTCTCGGCTGCGAATAAGCGCGTCCAGGACCTCCTCGCCCACGAGCCGCTTGTGCCACTTGCACGATCCGAGCAGCGTGTAGCGGTCGCGGTCGGCGCAGGCGATGTCGATCTCGACCTGTCCGTCACGAGACCACCATGAGCCGATCGCAGCCGCGTCTCGCGCCGCCTCGATGTCCGAATATCGCGCCAGCCATCTTCTGCATATGTCCTCGAAGATGCGGCCGACGTACGCGTTGAGATCCCCCTCGATCTCCCGCCAGACCGCCTCGATCGCGTCGCCCCGGTCGAGCCTGCTGCGATTTGGTGCCACCCGCCAGAACCAGAACCTGAAGAAGGGATCGCTGATCTGCCAGAAGCCGCTACGGCGGCGTGAGGCGGGTGTCACGGGGCTCCGCTCATTCACGTAGCCAAGCGTCGCCAGGCGCTCGAGCACGACGGCCACGTTGGAGCTCGGCAGCTCAAGTAGGCTGCCGATCTGCGAGTTGCGGGTTCGCCCGGAGCCGATCGCTGCGAGCACGCCGAAATACCGTGCGAGCTCACGGATGCCTCGCTCCTGCCTTACGAGCGTGAGCGGCTCTTCGTGGAGAGGAGCGCCCTTGTGCAGGATCGCGTCGCACACCACCTGCTTGAGCGAGTGCTTCCCCGCCCACAGCTGGTACTGCGGTGTCCCGCCGATCACCGCATAGCGTTCGATGAGCTGCTCGGGCGAGCTGCGTGGCGGCGCGAGCATGGCGGCGTCTCGGTAGTCGAGCGGATCGATCGTCGGCCGGTAGGTCGCCCTGCCGTGCAGGGGTGCATCGGCGGTGAGCAGGCCCTCCATGAACGTCAACGCGCTGCCTGACAGCACGAGACAGATGCGCGTATCGGTGCGGTCCCATCTGTCCCAG
>DAHVAB010000149.1 GCA_027314825.1 Solirubrobacterales bacterium | reverse complement strand
GGCTTCCCGCGTGCCGTCGGCGAGCAGGTCGGCAGCGGCGCAGTCAGCGCCGGCTTTCTGCAGGGACTCTGGGATGTGGTTCTCGGCGATGCGATCCGCAGCTCCTCAATTTCGGAGGCGGCCGTGATCGCGCTGCTCGACCGGCTGAGGGCGAACCTGTCAAGCCCTGTGAACGTCTCGCGGATCGCACGAGACGTCGGCTTGAGCGGCCATCAGGCGGCGATCAACCGCATCGAGGAGCTGGTGCGCGCGTTCCTGGCCTGGCACTGCTACCGCATTCGCGACCGCGGTCCGAACGCAGCGGCGCAGCGCAAGCTGTACTTCGTTGACCCGTTGATTGCGCAGCTGCCCCACGTGCGCAATCCGAGCCTGCCCCTGCCCGAGGCGGCAAAGCTCGCAGAGCAGCAGATCGGCCTCACCCTAGCGCGCGCAGTCTCTCTGGATCGGCCTGCCCAGCTCGCCCAGACCGACGCGGTCATGTACGAGCGCACCTCCACTGGCGCGGAGATCGACTTCGTCGGTCCGGCGCTCCAGATCCCGTTCGAGTGCAAGTACACCGACGAAGGCTGGCGCAGGGACGCGCTGACGATCAAGGCTCGACACGGGCGGGGTGTGATGATCACGCGCTCATCGCTTCTCACCGGCCCGCACGAGCCGGTCTGGGCGGTTCCGGCCGGCATCCTCGCCTGGCTGATCGGCAGCTGACCCTCGAGGCCGGCGCCGGTGATCTGGCGGTTGGAGGCCCCGGGGTTGGCGGCGATCGCAGCGAGGACGGCGGCGGTGCGGAGGATGATCCGCAGCCCCGAGCCGTTGAGGTGGCCCTCGGGGACGGCCTCGGAGCGCCTACGCGGTTACGATCGACGGCATCGGGGCATCTGAGCACGCGCCCGGTGTCCGCCCGGCCCGCAACACGCACACGCTCAACCTCTACCTCCCAGATGACGGGCCGCGCAAGGCGCTGCCACGCGGACGCTGGCTCGGCTTGCGCGGGGACGCGACCTCGCCCCGCAGCTCGCTGGAGTTGGCTATCGCCCGCTCCACCTGCGTGCCCGCCGTGGTCAGCGTCCAGGCGTTGGGCTCTCGGCGACCTGTGACGTCGCGGTGGCGATTGGAGATCAGGCCGCTGCTCGCCAGGCGCGCGAGCATCTTTGAGACCTGTCCCTGGTCTGTGATCCCGGAGGCTTCGGCGATCTGCCGGTTGGACGGGCCGCACCCACGACGCCCTGAGCCTTCGAGCTCCGCGATCGCGGCGAGCACGCGCACCGTGCGATAGGTCAGCCGCAGCTGCGAGGAGGCCAGCAGGTCGCGCTGGTCAACCGCCGCCGGCGCGCGCCTGCGCGGCGCCTTGCGCTGAGCCTCCCGGACCGCCGCCCCACGGCCGAGGTAGGGCAGGAGCACCATCGCGGTCAGCTCGCCGGCGAGCGGGCTCACAGGCGCCTCCGGCTGGGCGGCCAGGCGCGTGTGCAGGGCGGCGAGCACGCCCGCCACCACGCTGCTCGCTCCAAGAGCCGGCTCGCCGACCGTGCGCGGCATCCGGCCATCGGAGACGATCGCCTCTCCCACCTTCTCGATCGTCTTCGCACGCCACGTCTGCACCCGCGGTCCGGCCGCGAGCGAGTCGACGATCAGGAGCCGGCTGAGCGTGCGGTCCTCATCGAGGAAGCCGAGCAGCTCCTCGATCCCGGCGCGGACCGCGCCCCGCCAGGTCTTCTGCGCCTGGTAGGCGGGCAGCACCCGCTCGGAGCCACGGCGCAGCGCCTCCTGCAACGCCGCCATCAGGCACTCCTCCCGGTCTTTGAATACTTCGTAGAACGTCCGTCGCGAGACGCCGGCATGGGAGACCACATGGGTGACGGTCACGCGGCCAGCGCCCACCTCGCCGCAGGCGGCGGCCATCGCGCGCAGCATCCTGATCCGCTGGATCTCCGAGACGGCGCGCTGCGCTTCCGCGCGAGAACGAGCGGAGGCCGGGACGGAGGAGCTACCACCGCCCCGGCCTCGCCTTTGCGCCCGCGCACCGCCTGGAGAGGGGCGACGGTGCGCGGACATCAACGCAGCTTGACGTTCACCTGCGAGGTGATCGTCTTGCCATGCCTCGGCTTGAACTTCAGGTGGACCTGCACCCGCATGTGGTGGCGATCGCCGTGGCGCAGCCTGCTGCGGAAGTGGCGCTTGAGCTCGACCGTGATCCCGACCCGGCCGCCGTGCTTCTTGATCTGCTTTGACACCTTGGAGATGCCGCGGCCGTTCGCAACCAGCTCGCCGGCTGAGGGCACGTGCACGATGATCGTCGCTTTCGCGCCATGCACGTGCACCCTGCGCACGTAGAAGCGCGGGCCGCAGCCTTCCACCATGATCTTCGTCTTCTGGGAGACGACCGCGCCGTTCTGGCCGGTGAGCGCGGTCGGGATGTGCAGCGTCGTCTCGCACATGTTGCCGGTGCCCGCGAGCGCGGAGTGCGGACCGGCCGGCAGGACCAGGCTGATCCTGTTGACCGGCACGTCCGGGATCGCGGCGAACGTGGATGTGGTTATCCCCTTTTTGTCGATGAACGTGTCGCCTTCGTTTACGATCGTGACGCCTTCGCCCTGCAGCACGAGGTCGAGGTTGGGGAACGCCCGGCCGCCGTGGCTGACGAAGATCGCCGGACCGACGAGCGGCTTGCGCAGCACAGGCGTATTGACGACCGCACGACCGACGAACGAGCCGGCCGGACAGCCGGCGGGATCGGCCGCGAACTGCGCTTCGGAGCAGGCCTGTTTCAACGTCGAGTCGCGGGAGGGCAGCTTCGCCGGCAGGGTCACATGGACCTTGGCCAGGTTGGCCTGCCCGAACGCGGAGCCGATCACCACGTGCAGGTACTCCCCATTCTTTTTGGTGTGGTGCGCGTGGATCAGGGCGCTGAACTTCGGCTTGAATGCCAGCCCGCGGCAGCCGGCCGCCTGGAAGCGGCTGGACACGGCTGCCGCCGCGCCTTCCTGACTGCCGATCGTGCCGGCCGCGCTCATCGGTGTGCAGCTGGTCGGGTTGAACATGAAGCTTTCCCTGTTGACGATCACTTCGAGGCTGCGCACGTCGAGCGGGATGCCCTGCAGCCTCGTCGGCATCGGTTCGCTTTCGATCGAGACCTGGGCGGTGTGCGGATCGACGCTGATCTTCCCGCGCACGACCACCGTGCCAAGGTTGAACGGTCCCGCTTCCGCGGGCACCACGATGCTCAGCCCGAACGGCGCGCCCTTGTACGGGCCGGTCAGGTAGACGGGGTCTTCCGGCTTGCCCGCCTCCGGGATCGTGATCGGTTCGGAGCCGACCCCCGCGTGGACCACGACATGACCGATCTTCGACACGGTCGAGCACGTCCCGGCGTTCGCCTGCGCTTCGGGACACGGCTCCACCTTGGCGATCATGCCCGCGAGCCCTGGCGGCAACTTCATCGCCACGGTGCTGAGGCTCCGTTCGCCGTCCCTGCGGGCGAGCGTCAGCGTGAACGGTGTGAACGCCGCCGCCTGATCATTGGTCGACCCAGCCACGAACGAGGGCGCGAACGATCCGAGGCTCGAGCAGGGCGCACCGCCCGGTCCGCCCGTCACCGCGAATTCCGAGAACGGCGTGGCCGCTGCGCCGCCGGACCACGGTTCGATCGACGTGTCTGTCCTGTAGGCGCCGCAGCCGCTGGTCGCCAGTGGCGCCTTGCCGCCGCCGAAGAACTTCAGCGTGAATTCTTCGAAGGGCAGCTGCGGAGTCTGGTCGAAGGTGGCGACCAGCTGGCCTGTCTGAGGGTTCACTTCGACCTTGCCGGTCAGCCGCACCCGCACGCCGCGCTTGGGCGCTTCGGCGACCACGTAGAGCGCGAGCAGCGAGCCGAACGGGTTCGCGTCCTGCGCGGCCTGGTAGACCCACCCGGTGAGCGGTTCTTCGAGCAGCGGCGTGGTGATCGTGACCTTGCCGAGCTTGGAGGCTTCGGGGCAGGTGTATCGCTCCGGCGCTTCGCTGCGCTTTTCGGCTTCCGATTCTTCGTGGAAGACCGCCTCGCCGTCGGCTTGAAGTCCTTCGAAGCCGATCTGCGCCTCCGAGCAGGCTCCGAGTCCTGCGGCGGCGGCCGGATCGACCTGCAGCCCGGCGGGGAGCGTCACAGTCGTGTTCCTGACATCCGCCTCCGCGATGCCTCCAGCATCTTCGCTGGCTTGCTGGGGCACCTTCAGGTGGACGGTGAGCTGGGTCGGGGTTTCAGCGCTGCTCGCGCTGGACCGGAGGCTGATCTTCGGTTCGAATGGCTCGCGGTTGCAGCCGATGAGCGCCTCTTCGAAGGCCGTGGCGACTGGCCGCAGCGGGCTGGCGCCCGGCACCCAGGACTGCACGGTGATCGGGGCCTGCAGCGGCGATTGGCAGGAGCTCGGCAGCGTCAGCAGGGGCTTGGCGCTGCTTTCGCCCGCTTCGACGCAGCTCGCTTCACGCGCGAGGCACGCAAGTCCACGCGAGGCGTTGTGCCGCGGATCGCCGGGCGTTCCCCAGAACGTGACGATCGACTTCAGCGTTCCCACGAACTGGGACAGGTCGTGCACGCCGACGGTGACCCCGTAGCTGCCGCCGGAGCGCAGCGAGGTGTCGAGAACGATGGGGGTGCCGGAGGCGAGGAAGCCAAAGCGCGCGGGTTCACCGACGTTCGGGACCAGGTTGTCGAGCGGGCCGACTATCTGCGACTCGGCGTTGCCGTTCATGATGTCGGCCTCCACGACCCCGACCACGGTGTCGGCCGGACATTCGTTGCCTTCGTGTTTGATCAGTATCGAGAACTGGGCGGCGGTGCACTGCTTGGTAGCGGTCGCGTCGCCGACGAACCCAGCGGGCAGTTCGATCGTCAGATTCTTCGGCTGAGCTGGCTGGAACGGCTTTTCACCGGTCTCGTTGAACGCGAGCGTCGTCGTCAGCTGAAACGGGTGACTGGCCGCGAGCGGGTCGGGCGCGCCCCCTTCGGCTTCCGGCGTCATTTCGTAGCTTTCGAGCCCGAACGGGGCGGGGCTGCCCGCCACCGTGATCGGGCGCCCGATCGACGTAGCCGGCACGCCGCCGCCGCTGACTGACACCTCGTTGCCTTCGCCGCTGCGAGCGGTTTCACGAATCAGCACCGGGATCTTCGCTTCCAAGCGCCAGTACGGCGGCAGCGTGCCTTCGAAAGTGCACTTCACTTCCGAGGCGCTTTCTACGGCGCAGGTGAGCCCTTCACCGACCGGGAGGTTTGCTCCGCCGCTGACGGCGCTCGCGCCGATCGCTTCCAGCCCCGCCGGCAGCTTGTCCACGATCGTGACCGGTTCTCCGGCCGCGTGCAGCGTCGCGTCGCCGAGGTTGTACGCCTGCAGCACCAGTTCGCCGGCCGAGGCGTCCTTCACCACGACGGCTTCCGCGCTGCCCGCCAGCACGATCACTTCGACCGGCGGGACAGGCCTGTCAGCGTCGGCTTTGACGCTCTTGACGATCAGCGGCGCGGTGCCGGCGGGACCGCCGGTCACTTCCACGTTGCGGGGCCCATATGCTTCAGAGGATTCGAGCATCTTCTGCACGTTGGCGGCTGTCGCTTCCTGCGGGCAGTAGGGCGCGAAGTTGAAGCAGCCCAGTTCGTGCTTGCTCACCTCGAGCCCGAAGATCGTACCCGGGGAGGCGACGATCTGCTGCACCTCGCTCTTTGGCGGAGTGGAGCCGAGCGCTGTCGGGCGGCTGCCAGAGGTCAGGTGCCACCACGGCGTATCCGCCGAGGCAGCAGCCGCCCCGAGAGCGAGCAGCAGCAGGGCGCAAGCAAGCGCCGCGCTGCCGATCCTGATCCTTGTAGACGTGCTCTGCATTTCCTCTCCCCCTATCGCCGATGGCGCGCGGAGCGGCGCGCGCCCTTTGCGCGACCGCGACGGTGACGGGCGCCGTGGTCGTGCTTTCTTCTCCCCGCGGTCGCTTTGCGCCGCGCGCAGCGCATCAGCGCGCGCCTGCGGCGCTTGCGATTCCTGATCCGCTTCGCCTTGGCGCGGCAGGCGCTGCGATGATGCTTGCCCTTGGCCCTGCCTTTCCGGGATTTGCTTACGGCTTTGCCCGGCGGCGCGAGATTGCCTTCGCCGAAGTGCGTGATGCTCGCCGGCGACCCGAAGACGCTCGCGCTCGCGCCGGCGACCGCTTTGCATTCCGCTGCGGATTCGCACGGCGGCTGCGACGCCGGCGGCTGCGCGGCGCAGGCCCAGCCGGAGCCGCAGACGTGCGCGTCATACACGTCGAACGCGGTATCGGTGTCCTGCGGCACGAGCTTGGCGGCGGTCAGGAAGAACACGTCGTTTCCCCTTTCGCTGGCGTCGAGGAACGCCGATTCTTCGCCTGAGGTGCCGGAGCTGACCAGGTCGACGCAGCCGCCGGACGCCGGAGCGTAGGTGGCGGCGCCGGGAGTGCAGCTCCCCGCCCCGGGCGGCTCGTACTCGTAGACATCCTCGAGACCGTTCGTGT
>DAHVAB010000148.1:1783-6486 GCA_027314825.1 Solirubrobacterales bacterium | reverse complement strand
CACCTCGGCCTTGAAGGCGCCCGCATCGGTCTCGATCGGCGGGAAGGTGTCGTAATGGCACGGAATCACCTGCTTGGCGCCGATCAGCTTCGCCGCCTCCACCGCGTCGTGGCGATCCATCGTGTAGTGCCCGCCTATGCACATCAGCGCCAGGTCGATCTGATCGCGCCTGCCGACGAGCGCCATGTCGGAGAACAGGCACGTATCCCCCAGGTGATAGATCGTCCTGCCGCCGAAGCCGATCACGAGGCCCGCCGGCGTGCTCACGGTTCCTGCGGGCGTAGTCGAGGTGTGCCATGCGGGCACGAGGCGCACCCAGCCCCAGTCGAAGCTGACGGTGCCGCCGAGGTTCGGGTCGTGCACCTTGCTGAGCCCGGCGCCGGAGAGCTCGTTGGCGATCTCCACGATCGCGACGACGTCGGCGCCGGTGCGCTGCGCGATCGAGACCGTGTCACCCACATGGTCGCCATGGCCGTGCGTGAGCAGGATCGCGTCCGCGCTCAGCTCCTCCGCGGCCGCGGCGGCCTTCGGGTTGCCGGTAAGGAACGGGTCGATCAGGATCGTGCGCTGGCCGTCGGTGCACTCGAAGGCGGCGTGGCCGAGAAAACGGACGTTCATGGATGCTCCTCTCGCTTGTGTTCCGGTCGCATGGCTGGCCCAAGAGGTGATGATAGGCACGTGGAAGGTGATTGCTGATCGCTGCGCGCACGGTGATCGCTGATCGCTGCGCGCACGGTGATTGCTGATCGCTGCGCGGACGGTGATTGATGATCGGTGCGCGGACGGTGATTGGTGATCGCTGCGCGGAGGCCCGCACCCGCCCGGCGGCCGGGCGCGCTCAGAGCTCCGCGATCGGCGTGAGCCGGGCGATCCCCATGCCGAGCAGGAGCCCGACCCCGCCGCCGACCACGCCAGCCAGCCAGCTCGTCCCCGGACGGCCGATCGCGAACGGCATCGCCACGAGCGCGCCGGCGATCGCCGCGGCGCCCAGCAGGTCGCCCTCGTACCACTCCCGCCGGCGGGCCGCGCGCAGGTCCTGGGCCGCCCAGGCTGCCAGCAGCGCCAGCGCCGCCGCCTGGCCGCCGCTCACCACCGGTTCGGCATAGACGGCCTCCGCGACGAGCGCGCCCAGAGCCCCCGCTCCGAAGAACAGCGCGACCACGATCAGCAGGCCGTGGCGGCGCTCCAGCAGCCACCCGAAGACGGCGATCGCGAGCAGGGCCACGAACGCGTAGACGCCGCTGCCATACACGAACGGAAATGTGAGCAGGCGCCACCACTGGCCGTGCAGCTGCCCCTCCAGCGCGAGGCTGCCTTCGCCAACGAAGCCGGAGGTGGTGGCGACCCACACCAGGCAGGCGCCCGCCACCAGGGCGATCGTGCCATACGGCCGCCGCTCCTGCACCGCCTCGGCGCCGACCCGCCGTCGCAGGCGCCCCAGCGAGGAGGCGACCGGACGCGGGCGGCCACGAGCCCCGCGACCACCGCCTCCTCCGCCGCGCTCGCGGGGCAGCTTCGGCGCGCGCCTGCGCAGGCGTCGCCCGCAATACGGGCACTCGGTGATGTAGGGACTCACCTCCGAGCCGCAGTGCCGGCAGACGATGAAGAGATCAGCGCCAGAGGACATCCGCACCTATTCTAGGCGCGAGGGCCGGTGGGTCAGAGCGGCCGCCGGAGTCCGCACGCTGCGGGCAGGGCGGCCGGTCACGCGGCAGAGCGGCGCCGATCGTGCAACATTGGTCTCGTACTCAGAGATCGTCAAAGGACAGACCGATGCAACCCGGCTACGACCAGAAGCTGTACATCCTCGCCTTCGACCACCGCGGATCGTTCCAGAAGAAGTTCTTCGGCATCGAGGGCGCTCCCGACCCCGAGCAGACGGCGATGATCGCTGACGCCAAGCACCTCATCTTCGAGGGCATGCTGCAGGCGGTCGCCGGCGGCGCGAACCCGGAGCTGACGGGCGTGCTCGTGGACGAGCAGTTCGGCGGCAACGTGCCCGAGGAAGCGCGGGCGAAGGGGCTGAAGGTCGCGATGCCCGTCGAGCGCTCGGGCCAGCCGCTCTTCGACTTCGAGTATGGCGAGGACTTCGGCGAGCACATCGAGCGCTTCGAGGTCGACTTCTCCAAGGTGCTCGTCCGCTACAACCCCGACGGCGACACGGCCGCCAACCGGGAGCAGCTGGCCAAGCTGCGACGCCTCTCCGACTGGCTGCAGGCGCATGAGCGCAAGTTCCTCTTCGAGCTGCTCGTGCCCGCCGAGGAGCAGCACCTGCAGGCCGTCGGCGGCGCGGTCGACCGCTACGACGCGGAGCTGCGGCCCGAGCTGATGCGCCGCGCGATCGCCGAGATCCAGGACGCCGGCATCGAGGTCGACATCTGGAAGATCGAGGGCGTCGAGACGCGCGCCGACTGCGAGATGCTCTCCGCGCAGGCGCGCACCGGCGGCCGCGACGGCGTCGCCTGCGTCGTGCTCGGCAGGGGCGCCGACGACGCGAAGGTCGACCACTGGCTGCGCCAGGCCGCGCCCGTCGACGGGTTCGTCGGCTTCGCGATCGGCCGTTCCATCTGGTGGGACGCGCTGAAGTCATACGTCGACGGCAAGATCGAGCGGATCGA
Source organism: Solirubrobacterales bacterium (assembly GCA_027314825.1). Taxonomy (GTDB): domain Bacteria; phylum Actinomycetota; class Thermoleophilia; order Solirubrobacterales; family Solirubrobacteraceae; genus Palsa-744. The sequence continues at coordinate 3,868 of DAHVAB010000148.1, read as the reverse complement.
GGGCGCGCGCCGGATATCCGAGAGCTACCTGCGCTTCGTCGGCGTCTACGAGCAGGCGGAGGAGAGAGCGCGTGTCGGCTGAGCGCGGTCCCCGTCGCTCCGGGCGGCCGGGGCGAGCCTCAGACGGGCGGCCGGGGCGAGCCTCAGACGGGCGGCCGGGAGCGCTCGATCGCATGGCCCAGCCGCCGCAGCGACCAGCGGAGGCTCCGTGACCCAGCGGATGCGCCGCTCGGAGGCCGAGCTCGAGCGGGCCTTCGCCCACGAGGTCTCACTCGAGCGCGACCGGCGCCTGCGGCTGCTGAGCAGCGCGCAGCGCCGCTCGCACCGGCGGCGCCTGGATCGCACGCACCGGCGCGGCAGGCTGCGTTTCTTCGCGCTGGTGGCGACGCTCGCACTCACCGCGGTGCTCGTCGCGGTCGCGATGTTCGCGACGCTCTACCTCGCGCTCGGCTGATCGGCCTCGCCGCCCAGCTCCCGCAGGGCCTGCTCGACGTCTATGCACACGTGGTCATCGTGACCACCGTGGGTGGAGCCTCGATCGCGCCGGATCTCCAGGTAGATCTCGGTCCGGAAGACCGGCACGTCCGACGGCGCCTGGATGCCGATGCGCACCTTCTCGCCCATCACCGACAGGACGGAGCCTGGATCTCGTCCCCGATCATGATGCTCTGGTTGGACTTGCGCGTCAGTACCAGCATTGGGGGGCTCCATTCATGATCGGCGCACCGCGAGAGCCTCGGCGCACGGCGAGAACCCGTCTGCCTCGCACGATGCGCCAAGCATAGTCCGAATACGCGACTAATGTTCGCAGCGTGGCACTTTTGCGCGCCGCCGGGCGGATTCCATTTAGCCGGCACGTTTGAAGTTGCGGACATGCGTGTGCAGGGTGCGAGCGATCGCGAACGCCGCAGGGCCGCTTTGCGCTAGTCTCCCCACCCGCCATGGCTCGCAAGTCGCTGCGCCCCCATCTCAACCAGATCCGCAGCTGGGTGCGGCAGGGTCGCACCGACGCCTGGATCGCCCACCAGCTGGAGGTTCCCGTGCAGGACATCTCCGAGTTCAAGCGCCAGAACGATCTCGACGGCGGCGATGAGCCGGCCGCGGTCGCCGGCCACTACGAGGAGGAGATCGACATGAGGGCCGCCGACGACGCGCTGATCGCGCAGGAGCTGGAGGCGGCCGCGCGCCAGGCCGAGGAGCGCCGCCTCGAAGAGGAGGAGCGCGCCAAGGAGGAGGCCGAGAGCAAGGCGAAGACGGCCGCGGAGAAGAAGGCGAAGGCCGCCGCCAAGAAGGACGGGGACGAGGGAGAGGACGAGGAGGGCGAGGAGGCCGAGCGGGGACGGCGGCGCGGCCGGCGCGGGGGCCGCGGGCGCAAAGCCGGCCGTAAGGCCGGCGTCGCCCTCGAAGGCACCTTCGACCACGGCGAAGAGGGCTACGGGCTCTGGCTCGACCCGGCGATCCAGGACGACCCCGTCTACGCCGAGCACTGGGCCGGGCACCGGCCCGTGGAGGTCACGGTCGAGGAGGAGCAGATCGTGATCCGGCGCATCCGCGAAGACGGCTGAGGGCCGCAGGCCGGCGGCGACACGGCCGGCGCGATCAGTCCGCGGCTGCGATGCGACGGCCGCCCGCGTAGTCGGCGGCCGCGCGCAGGTAGCGGCCGAAGGCCGCATCCACGACCACGGTCGAATCCCACGCCCACGGGTCGTTCGGGGCGAGGCCCATCACCAGCTGCAGGCACCAGTCGGTGCCGCGGCCGTAGAGCTGCGCCAGCTCCGCCGCCGCGAAGCGGCCGCCCAGCCTTCGCCGCAGCTCATCCACGATCGCATCCACCAACCGCTCCAGCACCCTGGCGCGCGCGAGCTCCGAGGCCTGCAGCCTCCGCTCGCCCTGACGCCACTGGTCCACCGCACGATCGAGATCCACCGGGCGAGGCTAGCAGCAGCCGGCGGGCCCGGGGCGGCGAGGCCGCAGGGGGCCGCGGTGGAGCCGGTTGTGCGGCAGCCGGCGGGCCCAGGGACGCGAGGCCGCGGGGGGCCGCGGGGGGGGTCAGTTGCGCGGCAGGCCGCGAACCACGAAGCTCTT
>DAHVAB010000148.1:0-1773 GCA_027314825.1 Solirubrobacterales bacterium | reverse complement strand
GCCGTCTCGCTTCCGCTTCCAGCACTTCGGTGCTTTTCAGCTCGCGCCGCTGTGTCTCCAGGCGCGCATGCTGGCGTTCCAGCACCGCGACGGTCGCCCGGTCCTGGCCGGAGGCCCTCCAGGCGCCCCACAGCGAGATCCCGGCGCTCACATACAGGTACACGAGCACCACAGAGACGCCGAGCAGCGCCAGGCGCCCCACCCGGTCCCAGCGGACGCGCGCGGGGGCGGGGCCTCTTGCACGCCCGGCCCGCTGTGTCGAGGAAGCTGCCACGACTGACGCATTCGAGATGCGCCGCCAGGCTCCTGCAAGCGAGCGTCCGCTATCGCCGTGCGCCGGCGAAGGCGGAGCGGCCCGGGAACTCGGCGTCGGAGCCGAGCTGCTCCTCGATTCGCAAGAGCTGGTTGTACTTCGCCACCCTGTCGGAGCGCGACGGGGCGCCCGTCTTGATCTGCCCGCAGCCGGTCGCGACCGCGAGATCGGCGATCGTCACATCCTCCGTCTCCCCGGAGCGGTGGCTCATCACCGCCGTATACCCGGCCTCCTGCGCCATCGAGATCGCGGCGAGCGTCTCCGTGAGCGTGCCGATCTGGTTGACCTTGATCAGGATCGAGTTGCCGACATGAAGATCGATGCCGCGGCGCAGGCGCTCCGTGTTGGTGACGAACAGATCGTCGCCCACCAGCTGCACGCGCTCACCGAGCCGCTCGGTCAGCTCCCCCCAGCCATCCCAATCCTCCTCGGCCATCCCATCCTCGATCGAGAGGATCGGGTAGCGCTCGGCGAGATCGGCCCAGTAGGCAGCCAGCTCCGCCCCGCTCAGGGTGCGCCCCTCGTGCTCCAGCACGTAGGCCCCATCCCGGTACAGCTCGCTGGTGGCCGGGTCGAGCGCGATCGCGACATCCTCACCCGGCACGTAACCGGCCGCCTCGATCCCTTCGATCAGGACGGCGAGCGCCTCCTCGTTTGAGGCCAGATCGGGCGCGAAGCCGCCCTCGTCGCCGACCGAGGTCGCCAGGCCGCGGGCCTTCAGCGTGCCCTTCAGCGCATGAAAGGTCTCCGTCCCCATCCGCAGGCACTCCGCGAAGCTCGCGGCGCCGCACGGGACGATCATGAACTCCTGGAAGTCGACCTTATTATCCGCATGCGCGCCGCCATTGACCACGTTCATCATCGGCACCGGCATCACGTGCGCCGCCTCGCCGCCGAGGTAGCGCCACAGGGGCATGCCCTCCTCGGCCGCCTGGGCATGGGCGGCCGCCAGCGAGACGCCGAGGATCGCGTTCGCGCCCAGGCGCGCCTTCGTCGGCGTTCCATCGAGCGCTATCAGGCTCTCGTCGAGGCTCCGCTGCTCGGAGGCATCCAACCCGATGACCGCTTCGGCGATCTCGCCGTTCACGTTCGCCACGGCTCTGCCGACACCCTTGCCCTGCCAGCGGGGGCCGCCATCCCTCAGCTCGGTGGCCTCGAACTCGCCGGTCGAGGCACCCGACGGGACGGCGGCTCGGCCGCGGGCTCCGGAGCGGAGGGTGATGTCGACCTCGACGGTCGGGTTGCCTCGGCTGTCCAGGATCTGGCGGGCTTTGACTCTCTCGATTCGGCTCACGCCGGCATCCTACCTGGCGGGGGCGGCGGTGCCCGCCGAGGGGCCTCTTTGGGGTCTCTGCTTCTTCTTTGCTCCGGTTGCCTGCGCAGGGGGGGTGCGGGGCCTTGGGCCGGTTCCGCCTGGCTGCTTCCTTTTTTCGTCTTTCCTCTGTTTCCGTATGGAGGGG
>DAHVAB010000147.1 GCA_027314825.1 Solirubrobacterales bacterium | reverse complement strand
TGGAAGGCCCCGTGATCTGCGCGCTGGCGCGCACCTCCAAGCAGGACATCGAGGCGGCCTGGGAGGCGGTCAAGGACGCGGAGCGTCCGCGGATACATACCTTCATCGCCACCAGCGACATCCATATCGAGCGCAAGCTGCAGACGACTCGTGAAGACGTGATCGGCCAGGTGCGCGCCGCCGTCGCGCATGCGAAGCAGTACACCGACGACGTCGAGTTCTCCCCCGAGGACGGCTCCCGCTCGGATATCGAGTACATGGCGCAGGTGATCTCCGTCGCCCTGGAGGAGGGCGCGACCACGATCAACGTGCCGGACACGGTCGGCTACACGATGCCAGGTGAGTATGCGGCGATGTTCACCCGCCTGTATGAGCTGGTGCCGGCCCTGCGCGATGTCGTGGTCTCGGTTCACTGCCACGACGACCTGGGGATCGCGGTCGCCAACTCCCTGGCCGGCTTGGAAGCGGGATGCAGGCAGGTGGAGTGCGCGATCAACGGGATCGGCGAGCGCGCAGGCAACGCCTCCCTGGAGGAGATCGTCATGCTCCTGCGCACGCGAGAGCCGAGCCTCGGGCTGTGGACGGGGATGGAGACCACCGAGATCGCCCGCACGAGCCGCCTGGTCTCGCGCCTGACCGGCTACCCGGTGCAGCCCAACAAGGCGATCGTCGGCCGCAACGCCTTCGCCCACGAGGCGGGCATCCACCAGGACGGGGTTCTGAAGGAGCGCACCACCTACGAGATCATGGATGCGGCCACGGTCGGGCTGGCCAGCAACGCGATCGTGCTCGGCAAGCACTCCGGGCGCCACGCGCTGAAGGCGGCCCTGGAAGAGCTCGGCTTCAAAGTGGAGGGCCAGGCGCTGAACGCGGCCTTCAAGCGGTTCAAGGAGGTCGCCGACCGCAAGAAGTCGCTGAGCGCGATGGATCTGGAGGCGCTGCTCACAGACGAGCTGCGCTCAGGCGATCTCGGCGGCGCCTACGTCCTGGAGGACTTCAGCCTGCAGGCCGGCCGCAGCCATGCTGAGGCGGCCGTCGAGGTGAGCGTGCCCTCCGAGGAGGATGGCGGCGGCGTCCGCAAGAGCGGCGTCGCGGAAGGCGACGGGCCGATCGACGCGATGTTCAAGGCGATCAACAACGCCACCGCGTGCGAGGCCGTGCTCAGCGACTTCCGCGTGGAGGCGGTGACCGAGGGCCAGGACGCGCTCGGCCACGTCTCGGTCGTCGTGGAGGTCGGGGCGTTCACAGGCGCCGGCCAGGGCATCTCGACCGACACCGTGGAGGCGGCCGGCGAGGCGTACCTGCGAGCGCTGTCGGTCGCCCAGGCACGAGCGCGGGCCGGCGAGCGGCCGCTCGGGCTGCCGGTGCAGACGCCGTAGCGGCGGCGCCCGTCCGTGTGTTCGTGATAACGTACACACGTATGGCGACTGCAGCCAAGCAAACAGGTGTGGCTACCGCAGCGCAGCAGGCAGGCATGGCGAGCGTGGCGAAGGTCACCATCCCCACTCAGGAGCAGATCGACCCGACCAGGATCGGCGCGCGCGTGCGAGCGCTTCGTGAGGCCTCGTCGCTCTCGCTGCGCGAGCTGGCCGCGCGCAGCGGGGTGAGCGCCCCGATGCTCTCCCAGGTCGAGCGCGGGGAGACCAGCCCGACGCTGGTGGTCGCAGCGAAGATCGCGGCCGGGCTGGAGCTGCGACTCTCTCAGCTGCTGCGCCTCGACGAGGACGGCGCGGTGACGATCGTGCGCGCCGGGCAGCGGCGGCGCGGGGGCAATCCCGGGCGCGGGCACCGCTTCGAGGTGATGACCTCCGAGCAGCCGGGTCAGCGCGCCGAGCTCTCGCGTCACCTGCTGGCAGGCGGCGGCGCGACCGGCGCGAGCGACGATCCGCCGATGCACGAGCCCGGAAGCCGCGAGACGGCGCTCGTGGAGCGCGGTCGCGTCGTGCTCGTCTGCGACGGCGAGCGTCACGAGCTCGCCGAGGGCGACTGCGTCACCTTCGACGCCGATCTGCCCCACCACTTCGAGAACCCGACCGGCGCGGAGGCGAGCCTGCTCGCCGTCGTCAGCGCCGGCCTCAGACGCAGCTAGGAGAACACATGCCGAAGACCATGTTCGAGAAGATCTGGGAGGCCCACGAGGTCTCGCCGGGCCTCATCTACATAGACCTGCACCTCACCCATGAGGTTACGAGCGCCCAGGCGTTCGACGGGCTGCGGATGGCGGGCCGCGGAGTGCGCCGTCCCGACCGGACGCTCGCCACGGCCGACCACAACACGCCGACCGACGGCACGATGGCCGCGCGCCTGATCGCCGACGAGCTCTCGCGCGTGCAGGTGGAGACGCTGGAGCGCAACTGCGCGCAGTTCGGGATTCCGATCTACTCGCTCGGCTCGGAGCGGCAGGGGATCGTGCACGTGATCGGCCCCGAGCTCGGAGTCACCCAGCCCGGTATGACGATCGTCTGCGGCGACTCGCACACCGCCACCCACGGCGCCTTCGGCGCGCTCGCGTTCGGGATCGGCACCAGCGAGGTCGAGCACGTGCTGGCAACGCAGTGCCTGGTGCAGCCCAAGCCGGCCTCGATGCGGATCCGCTACGAGGGCACGCTCGGATTCGGCGTGACCGCGAAGGACCTGATCCTCGGCACGATCGGCCAGATCGGCGTCGGCGGCGCGGCCGGGCATGTCGTCGAGTATGCCGGCCCCGCGATCGAGGCTCTCTCCATGGAAGGTCGGATGACGGTCTGCAACATGACGATCGAGGGGGGCGGGCGCGCCGGCATGATCGCGCCCGATCAGAGGACGCTTGAGTGGTTCACGGCGCAGGAGCGGCCGGGCGCCCCGAGCGGCGCCGAGCTCACGCGCGCCTTCGAGCGCTGGAGCGACCTGCGCACCGACGAGGGCGCGAGCTTCGACCGAGAGGTCGTGATCGACGCCGCAGCGCTCAGCCCCCAGGTGAGCTGGGGCACCAACCCGGGGATGGTCGCTCCGGTCACCGCGAAGGTTCCCTCCCCCGAGGACTTCTCCGGCGCGGCCGAGCGGGAATCGGCCGAACGGGCGCTCCATTACATGGACCTGCAGCCCGGCACTCCGATCGACCAGATCGCCGTCGACCGCGTCTTCATCGGCTCCTGCACCAACTCCCGGATCGGCGACCTGCGCGCGGCCGCGAAGATCGTGGCCGGGCGCAGGGTGGCCTCCGGCGTGCGCGCGATGGTCGTCCCCGGCTCCCAGCAGGTCAAGGCGGCCGCCGAGGCCGAGGGTCTTGACAGGGTCTTCGCCGACGCCGGATTCGAATGGCGGGCCGCCGGCTGCTCGATGTGCCTGGGGATGAACCCGGACGTGCTCTCCGAAGGGGAGCGCTGCGCGTCCACCTCCAACCGCAACTTCGAGGGCCGTCAGGGGCGCGGCGGGCGCACTCACCTCGTCTCCCCGGAGATGGCGGCCGCCGCCGCGATCGAGGGGCACTTCACCGACATCCGCAACTGGAGCTGAGGAGCGAGCCGATCATGCAAGCGATAGAGACGATCTCAGGCAAGGTCAGCTTCCTGGACCGCGCCGATGTGGATACGGACCAGATCATGCCCAAGCAGTTTCTCAAGCGCGTGGAGCGGACCGGCTTCGGCGAGTTCCTCTTCTACGACTGGGCCAAGGAGCCGGGATGGGATCTGCCGGCCACCCCGATTCTCGTCGCCGGCCAGAACTTCGGCTGCGGCTCCTCCCGGGAGCACGCGCCGTGGGGTTTGCAGGACTATGGCTTCCAGGCGATCGTGGCGCCGAGCTTCGCCGACATCTTCTACTCCAACTGCACGAAGATCGGGCTGCTGCCGGTGCGTGCGAGCGAGGAGCACTGCAGGGCGCTGGCGGCGGCCGGGGAGGGGCAGATCGATCTGCGCGCGCAGGAGATCCGCTACCGCGACCCGGCCGATCCGCACGGAGACCCGGTCACGGTCCGCTTCGAGATCGACCCGGAGACGCGTCGCCGGCTGCTGGACGGTCTCGACGACATCGGGGTGACGCTCGCCGAAGAGGAGCGGATCTCCGCCTACGAGCAGGAGCGCGAGGCCGCCTTCCCGCCGCTGCCGGTCACGACGGCGCTGTGAGCGAGCGGCCGGCCGGCGTCCCGGCAGACACCACCCACACCGAAAGGCAGCGATGGCCCACCGCATAGTCACACTTCCCGGCGACGGGATCGGCCCTGAGATCATGGCCCCCGCGGTCGATCTGCTCTCCCGTCTCGGAGAGTTCGAGCTCCAGGAGCACCCTTTCGGCGGGGCGAGCATCGACCTGTACGGCACTGCGCTCACCGGCGAGACGCTCGCAGCCTGCCGGAGCGCGGACGCCGTGCTGCTGGCCGCGGTGGGAGGGCCGAAGTGGGACAGCACCGATCCCGGAGCGCCGCGCCCCGAGCAGGGGCTGTTCGGTGTGCGCGAGGGGCTCGGGCTGTTCGCGAACCTGCGGCCGGTCCGCCCGCTGCCGGCGCTCTACGACGCCTCGCCGCTGCGGCGGGAGCGGATCGAGGGCACGGATCTGCTCGTGGTGCGCGAGCTGATCGGAGGGATCTACTTCGGAGAGAGGACGAGGACCGCCGATGCGGCCTCAGACCTCTGCACCTACACCAGGGCTGAGATCGAGCGGATCGCTCGGGTCGCCTTCGAGGCCGCCTCCTCGCGCGTCGCGAGCGTGGACAAGGCGAACGTGATGGAGACCTCCAGGCTGTGGCGCGAGGTGGTGAGCGAGGTGCATGCGCGGGAGTTCGCTCACATCGAGCTGGAGCACGTGCTGGTCGACAACGCGGCGATGCAGCTGGTATCGCAGCCGACGCGCTTCGAGGTGATCCTCACCGAGAACCTGTTCGGAGACATCCTCTCTGACGAGGCCGCGATGCTGACCGGCTCGATCGGGATGCTGCCGAGCGCCTCGCTGGGAGGCGACGGTCCGGGCCTCTTCGAGCCGGTTCACGGCTCCGCCCCGGACATCGCCGGGCAGGGCGCGGCCAACCCGCTGGCGATGTTCCTCTCCGTGGCGCTCATGCTCCGTCACGGCCTCAGCTTGGAAGATGAGGCGGCGGCGGTAGAATCCGCCGTTGACGGCGCGCTCGCCGCCGGTCTGCGCACTCGGGATCTGGGAGGTGAGGCGGGGACTGCGGAGGCGACGCGGGCGGTGCTCGATCGTCTCGGCTGAGCCGGTCGCGGCTCGGCACGCGGACGCGACGAGAGCAGCCGGATGTGAGTGACAAGCAACGCCGAAGGAGCGTTTGAGCCGTGGAGCCGACCGAGCTGATCTGGATGAACGGGGACTTCGTCGCCTGGGAGGACGCGAAGGTCCACGTCCTCAGCCACGGCCTGCACTACGGCACCGGCGTCTTCGAGGGCGTGCGCTGCTATGAGACCGATCGCGGGCCGGCCATCTTTCGCAACGCCGACCATGTGGAGCGGCTGCTGCGCTCCGCGGAGCTGTATTACATGCCGGTGCCATACAGCGCCGAGCAGCTGCGCGCCGCGACCGTCGAGCTGATCGCGCGCAACGGCCTGGCCTCCTGCTACATCCGTCCGCTGATCTACCGCGGCTACGGCCAGATGGGCCTCAATCCGCTGGAGGCGCCGGTGGATGTGGTGATCGCCTGCTGGGAGTGGGCCTCCTATCTCGGTGAGGCGGGAAAGCGCGACGGCGTCAGGGCGAAGGTCTCCTCCTGGCGGCGGATAAGCGCGGCCTCGATGATCCCGCATGCCAAGGCCTCCGGCCAGTATCTGAACAGCGTGCTCGCGAAGATCGAGTCGGTGAAGGCGGGCTACGAGGAGGCGATCCTGCTCGACGATGGGGGCAACGTCTGCGAGGGGACGGGCGAGAACGTGTATGTGGTGCGCGACGGCGAGATCGTCACGCCCGGCCATCAGAACTCGATCCTGGACGGGATAACCAGGCGCTCGATCATCCAGATCGCCTCCGACCTCGGGTATGGCGTCTGCGAGCGGGACATCGCCCGCTCCGAGCTCTACCTCGCCGAGGAGGTGTTCCTCTCCGGCACCGCCGCCGAGATCGTCCCGGTGCGGGAGATCGACGACCATCCGGTCGGCTCCGGGAAGCCGGGCGAGATCACCCGCGTGCTGCAGAGCGCGTTTGACGATGCGGCCCACGGTCGCAGCGAGCGCTACCGCGAGTGGCTCGACGATGTGCGCCCCGCGGAGGTCGAGGGGTCGGTCGCGGGCGCCGAGGGGACGGCCGCCGAGCCGGCGGCGCCGCCGCGCGCCGGGACGGCGTAGACGATGCCCGCTGCCGCCGCCGCAGACGCGGGTGCTGGTGCTGGTGCTGGCGCTGGCGCGACCGTCGTGGAGCTGTATGACGCCACCCTGCGCGACGGGATGGGCGGCGGGGGGATGGATCTCACGGTGCGCGAGCAGCTGGAGGTGGTGCGGCGCCTGGACACGATCGGGATCGACCTGATCGAGGCCGGCTTCCCGTCGTCGAATCCCAAGGAACGGGAGCTGTTCTCGCTGCTGGCGCAGGAGTCGCTGCAGCATTCGGAGATC
>DAHVAB010000146.1 GCA_027314825.1 Solirubrobacterales bacterium | reverse complement strand
GCCAGGGCCCGACCCTGTTCGGTGACGGCGACGCACAGTCCGGAGGCGGCGCAGGAGAGGCTGCTGAGCGAGCTGGAGGAGTCGATCCTGGTGACGCTCCAGGTGGGGCCGAGGGCGAGCGGTTCGGCGGCATCCGGCGCGGCCGGGTCGATGCTCGTGAGCGCCCTGCCTTCGCTGTCGAGCGCGACGCAGAGGCCGCCCGCGGTGCAGGAGACCGCCTTCAGGGCTGCGCCGTAGCCGATCCGGTGCACCGTCCAGGCGCCGGCTCCGCCCGCTGGGTTCGCGCTCGCCAGCGCGTTGCCGGCCTGATCGACCGCCACGCACAGCTCAGAGCCGACGCAGGAGACGCCGCTCAGCGCGTTCTTGGAGTCGATCGCGGAGCGGGACCAGGCGGCGGGGCTCTGCGCCGCAGGTTCAGAGCTCACGAGCGCCCCGCCTTCGCCGTCGACGGCGACGCAGAGGGTGCTGCTGGCGCAGGAGACGCCGCTCAGCGGATGGCTCGCGTCCACCTCGGTTCGCGTCCACGATCCGGGCTGGGTCGGCTGGGTGCTTACGAGCACGGCGCCTTCGCTGTCGACGGCGACGCAGAGGGTGCTGCTGGCGCAGGAGACGCCGTCGAGCCGGCGCGATCCGTCGATGTTGGCGAGGCTCCACTGGGGCGTGGCGGCCGTGGGGTCGGTGGAGACGATCGCGTCGCCTGCTCCATCGACCGCTACGCACAGGCCGCTGGAGGGGCAGGAGATCGCCACGGCGCCGGTGGGGGCCGTGAGGGGTCCGGACGGTCCGCTGGGCGCAGACCAGGACAGCGGAGCCGCCGCATGGGCGCTCGTCGCGGATATGAGCAGCGCGCCGATCAGGACTGCGAGCGCAGCGCCCCACCGGCCCGGCGCCTTGGGGCGTGGCCTCGAAGATCTCATCTCTTGCTGGCAAGCAACCGGGCAGTCGCCCGAGAGTTGCGCCGAGCCGGCAGATGGCGGCGGGCGGTGACGCAAACGTTGCGCAAACAGAGAACCCAAGACAGAGAATATTCTGCGCGATAGCGTGCCCTCGTGCCCCGGAACCCTCCCGATCCCGATCGCGCGCGCTCGCCCAAGGCGGGCAGCGGCGAGGAGCGAGAGCCCGCGCAGGAGCGGCCCGTGAGCGCCTCGATCGACCGCAGGACGCTGATCAAGAGCGGGCTGCTGGCCGGTGGAGCGCTGTTGGGGGGAGGGGTCGCGCTCGGAGAGGTCCTCTCCGGAAAGGGCTCGGTCGCGAGCAGGGCGGGCGGGCTGTCGGCGGCGCGGCGCAGCACGCGGCTGGCTCAGGGGCGGACCGACCAGCAGAAGGCGCCGGAACGGACTGCAGGGGGCGGGGCCGGCGATCAGGCGGAAGGGGCCCGGTCGCGCCGGTCCGCTCCGGGGCCCTACCGCCGCCCCCCGAACATCCTGCTGATCATGGTCGACCAGATGCGCACGCCCGCATGGTTCTCCGCGGCGGCGATGGCCGCGGGGCTGATGCCGAATCTCGAACGGCTGCGTCGAGGGGGCGTCTCCTTCGACTCCCACTACACCGCCTCCAACGACTGCAGTCCGGCACGCTCGGCGCTCGTGACCGGGCTCTACACCCATCAGACCGGCTGCATGATCACCGGAGGCAGCACGCTCGACCCGGGGTTTCCGACCTGGGGGACGATGCTGCGCGAGCAGGGATACGAGACCTGGTGGTATGGCAAGTGGCACCTGACCCATGGCGACAACCTGTGGACGCCGAGCCAGGATGCGGGCGCCCTGGAGCCTTACGGCTTCTCCGGAGGCACCTACCCCTCTCCGGACGGGGGGCCGGGCCAGGGCTGGGCCGTGGATCCGTTCGTGACGCACCAGTTCGAGGACTGGGTGCGCAGGGCGCCGTCGCATAAGCCGTGGTGCACGACCGTATCGTTCGTGAACCCGCACGACATCGCCTGGTGGTACTTCTGGAGCGACCGCTTCGCCGCCGAGGCGAAGGCTCCGAGCGTCGTCCACGAGATGCCGCCGAACTTCGAGACGCGCGAGCAGATGACTGCGCAGCGCAAGCCGCGCCTGCAGTTCTCCCAGCAGGACACGAGCGCCGTCTCCTTCGGCAAGGTTCCGTTCAGCGGACCACAGCTGCTGGAGTCCTGGGCCCCGTTCATGGACCTCTACCTGAAGCTGCTGCATCACGTGGACAAGCATGTCGGGCAGGTGATGCGGGCTCTGCATCGCCGTCCCGAGCTGGCGGCGAACACGGTCGTCCTGTTCACCTCCGATCACGGCGAGTATGGCGGCTCGCACGGGATGCGCGGCAAGGGCGCCGCGGTCTACGAGGAGGCGATCAGGGTGCCGCTGATCGTCAAGGACCTGCGCGGGGGCAAGCTCACCGCCGCGAGCAGGCGCCCACGCAGCGGCCTGACCTCCAGCGTGGATGTGGCGCCGCTGATGTTGAGCATCGCAACCGAATCGAGCTCCTGGCGTCGCGACCCCCACTACTCGCACCTCGCCGGCCGCCACGATCTGCTCTCGATGCTCCGCAAGCCGAGCGCGCCCGGTCGGCCGTACGTGCTGCATGCCACCGACGAGATCGTCACGGAGTTCGCGGTGCAGCTCTACGCGGCGAACGCGCCGCTGCATCTCACCGCTATCCGCACCCCGCACTCGAAGTTCGCGCTCTACTCCGACTGGGAGCCTGACAGCACGAAGGTGCTGGAGCGCGGACAGGAAGCCGAGCTCTACGACTACAGCAGCGCCGCGGGCCGCATGGAGATCGACAATCTCGCGGGCACCGGCACGCAGCTGGAGCGCCACCTGCGCGCGAAGCTCGTGCGTGAGGCGCGGCAGGAGATGCAGGAGCGTCTGCCCAGCCGGCTGCACGAGGCACATCGGGGCGGCTTCGCCGACTACTTCGAAACGGCCGCCAAAGCGGTGGTCAAGTCGACGGAGCGCAGACGCACGCTGCTGGAACGCCAGCGTGAAGGCCACAAGCTGGGCGCGGGCCTGGACACGATGCTGCAGCGACAGCGCTACGGCCTGGATGCCCAGCGTCGCAAAGCGGCGCTCAGAGCGAAGCGGGTGAAGGCCGAGCGCGGCCGGCGGCGCCAGAGCGGCCTGCGAGCGCATGGCCGCCACGCTCGCGGCTGAGAATCCGTGTGGGGCCTGACGGGCTCGCGCGCCGCTGCCGTCACGCTCGCGGCCGAGACTCATGCGGCATCGCAGACGGCCCCTGTGCGAGCGGGGCGCCGCCGCGGTGGGGGGGCCGAACGGCCACCCAGATGGGCACGATGACACTGCTAGACTTAGTGCATGATCTCACAAGCTGAGCGTGCAGCTGAGCAGCGTCGCGCCAAGCTGGAGCTCGTGCGCCAGCAGGTGGAGGAAGGCAGCCTGACTATTCGCAAGATGACCCCCGAGGAGCGCAAGCTCTACCCGCCGCGGCCGGCGAAGTCCCGGGATGCGGGGCGACGGCGGATCCGCGAGCGGGGCTAGCGTCGTGAGTCAGAAGGCTCGCCGAACCTGTAGAACGGGCGCCGGGATCTGGAATCAAGCGACGGCGCACAGGCGCCGATGAGTCGTCCGTGCCGACCCATCGCGAAGAGCCGTGGCGACGCGACGCTGCGAAGGCTGCCCGAGATCGAAGCCGCTCGAGGGCGAGCACGGGGCGGGGCCGTCAGGCACCGGTCTCGACCGGCGGGCGCTCACGCGTGCAGACGCCGTCCGCCGGCGAGCTGAGCCGGCGCGCGCAGGCGCGCAGCACCGTGCTGCGGTCTCACGGCCAGGCACCCAGCGGGCGTATGACGCTCCTCGAGCAGGCGCTCAGGATCGGGCTCATGATCATCGCGGTCGCCGTGATCGCCGCGGTCGGGCTGCTCGCCCTCGGCGGCCACGCATGAGACGCCCTGTGGCGCTGGGCGGCAGCGCGCCTGGGGCGAGCTGAGACACCACAACGCAACGCTCGATAATCTACGTTATGTAAACCAGCGAGTAGAGTCGGGGCGGATCGAGCGCCGGCGTGTACGGCCGGCGTCCGGATGCTGACGGGTCGCGCTCGTCGCAGGTGGCCCGGGCGGACCGCCTGGGCGCCCGTAGTAGCATCAGGCGAGGGATGTCGATCTGGATCATCATCGTCCTGCTGGCCGTCCTGAAGATCCCCGCTGCCGCCCTGTTGCTGTGGCTGCCGTTCCGCTCCGATGCTGCCGCGGACGACGACGACGATGCCGGCGATGCCTCCGATGGCGGCGACGGCGGGATCGAGGCGGAGCCACGACCGCCGCGCGGCCCGCATCCACGCAGCCCGATCAGGTGGCCGCGCAGGCGCGGCCCTCACGGCGGCTCCTCCTCTCCGACACGCGTCCGGCTGCCGCTGCTGCGCCGGCGGCGACGCGTGGGCGGCTCGCGCAGCTAGAGAGTCCCGATCCGGCTGAGGCCCCGACGGAGGCTCCGGGTCCAGATCAGCGATTCCGCTTACGCTGCCGGCGTGCCGCCTTCGCCTTGGCACGCCGCTTTCGCATCTGCGCAGCCTTCGCCTCGGAGAGACCGCCGCCCACGCTCTCCGGCTCCGGCGCGACCTTCCGAGCATCCTTGACGATGAGAAACGAGATGCCGCCGAGCAGGACGACCGCCGCGATGCCTACGATCACGATCGTCGACCCTGAGCCGGATTCCGAGCTGCTCGTCGCGGATGCGGTCGGCGATTCTTCTGTTGAGGGTTCCGCCGTGCCCGCTTCGGGAAATCCGCTCAGCGCATTGGTTGGCAGGGCGGCGCTCGCGGGCGCCACGGCCACGCCGACGCTGCCGAGCAGCATCAGAGCGAGTGTGCAGATGAGGAGCGTTGTGCGGCGCATGGACCCTCCGAGCATTGAGGATATATATCTCGGCGGCTGCCGCGTCGCGCACGCGCCCCCTAGAATGGCGAGGCCGATGCCTCCCAAGCAGCGTCAGATCCGGATCGAGCAGCGCGGCTCAATGGCCGCGATCGAAGCGTTGCAGGATCGCAGCGATGAGGAGTTGCAGGCTGAGACTCGTCACAAGGCGGCGGCGATGGCGATCCTGGGCGCACGCGCTGCGGAGCGGTTTGAGGCGGAGGAGTCGAGGGCGTACTTTCAGCGCGCGATCGCCGCCGCGCGCCCACAGGAGCGCATGCAGATCCGGCGCATGGCCGACGCCTCGCTCGCGCTCGCGGAGCGGCGCGCCGGCGATCTGAAGCAGGCTGTGCAGCGGCTCGGCCAGGCGCCCCCGACAGGCCGCCAGATGTTTGCGCTGCAGGCGATGGGCCTGCTGCTGCCCCCGGCCAGCGCGGGGATCGTAAAGCGCGTGCGCGGGATCGTCCTGATCCTTCTCCTCATCGTCGCCCTGCTGGCGGTCGGGCTTGGCATCGTCGAGCTGATCGCGCTGCCGTTCGGGGGCATCGGGGTCGCGCCAGGCGTGCTGCTCGGCTTCTTCCTGGTCGCGGCCGTGATCGCGGTTCTCGTGGTCTTCGGTCGCCGCAGGCAAGCCCGAGCCAAGGCCCGGTAGCTCGCCGCCCCGCCATCCGCGGTGGCGGCCGGGTCCCCGTCACCGGCAGCCGGGTTCCCCTCACCCCGCTGCCTGGTTCCCCGCACCCCGCAGTCGGGTCCCCCACGCCCCGCAGCCGGGTCCCCCGCACCCCGCAGTCGGGTTCCCGCCACCCCGCAGCCGGGTTCCCCTCACCCCGCAGTCGGGTTCCCGCCACCCCGCAGCCGGGTCCTCCACGCCCCGCAGCCGGGTCCCCTGCACCCCGAAGCGCTCGACCGACCGCGCACGTTTGAGACGATTGAGCGCGCCCTGCTGCGCTATGGGCGCGGTGGCGGTCAGGAGAGGTATAGGAGCAGCAGTCAGGAGCCCGCTGAGGGCGTGACCGTGAGGGTCGCACTGCTGATCACGATCGGCGTGGTCGGCCGGCTTTCTTCGCCGGTCGGTCCGGGGCCGGTGTGTACGTGGGATATCGCCATCACCGTCTTCCAGCCGCCGACGACCTTGCCGAGCAGCGCGTAGACGGGCGGCAGGTCCACCCTCCCGCCGGTGACGATGAAGAACTGGCTGCCCGCGGTGCCGGCGGGATCGCTGGCCGTCTTCGCCATCGCGACGATGCCGACCGTGTAGCGAAGGCTTCGCGGCGGAGGTTCCACGACCGTGTAGCCCGGCCCGCCGGAGCCGTCGCCGTTCGGGTCGCCGCCCTGGATGACGAAACCGGGGACGACACGGTGGAAGGTGAGATCGTTGTAGAAGCCGATGCCGACCAGGTGCGCGAAGGACGCGGCGATCAGCGGCGCGCGACCGACCGCCAGCCTGATCTCGATCGAGCCGCAGTTGGTGTGCAGGTCGACCGTGTAGGTGTTGCTCGGGCTCAGCCGCCCGGTCGGTCGCGGCAGGTGCTGGGGACCGCGCGGCTGCGGCGCCGCGACGGTGTGGCAGGAGCCGTTGCGCCGGCTTGCGGTCGCCGCCCGCGGGTTCGAGGCCTGCCTGGTGGAGAGCACGGAGGTGTGGGTCGCGCCGCAGGCGCTGAGCATGAGCGCCATCCCGGCTGCCGCCAGGCAGTGCACTGGATAATCCTTCAACCGTCCTTGCAGGG
>DAHVAB010000145.1 GCA_027314825.1 Solirubrobacterales bacterium | reverse complement strand
GCAGAGATCACGCCGCCCGAGCACACCCCGATCGGGCTCGGGCTCAGGAGCCGGTGAAGCGTGGGGAGCGCTTGGCCAGGAAAGCGCCGATCCCCTCCTTGGCGTCCTCGCTCGCAAAGACGGCCGCGAAGCCGTGCTTCTCCGCCTCGATCCCCTGATCGAGATCGCCCGCGGCGGAGACCTCCTTGATCTGCTGCACCGCAAGGGGGGCCTGGCCGGCCAGCTTGCGTGCGAGCGAGAGCGCCGTGTCGAGCAGCTCGTGGTCATCCACCACACGGTTGACCAGCCCCAGCTGGAAGGCGTCCTCGGCGAGGATCGGCTCGCCCGTCAGGTTCATCTCCAACGCCTGCGCCTGGCCCACGAGCCGTGGCAGCCGCTGGGTGCCACCGAAGCCGGGAATGATCCCGAGCTTGATCTCCGGCTGACCGAACAGCGCCGAGCGGGCGGCGATCCTGAAGTCGCAGGCCATCGCGATCTCGCATCCCCCGCCGTAGGCGATCCCATTCACGGCCGCGATCGTCGCGATCGGGCTGCGCTCCATCTCGCGCAGCATCGCGTGCATGTCCTCGATCAGCTCGCGGCCGGCATGCTCGTCCATGCTCGTGAACGCCTTGATGTCGGCGCCGGCGCAGAACAGCAGCGGGTTGGAGGAGGCGATCACCAGCGCGCGGGCGCCCGAGGACTTCACGCTCTCCCATACCTTGCGCAGATCGGTGGCCATCTGGGGAGAGATCGAGTTCATCTGCCCGTTGGCCAGCCACGCGATCGCGATCCCGTCCGGCCGGCTCTGCAGCTTGACCACCTCGGCCGGCTGCTCGGCGTCGGGCTGAGGGTATGCGTAGAAGCCCTGGCCGCTCTTCACGCCGAGACGGCCCTGGGCGACCAGGCGCCGCAGGACGATCGGCGGCTCGAAGCGATCGCCGTGGCGCCCCTGCGCATCCTGCATCCGCTCCAGCACCACGTCCAACCCTTCCGAGTCGGCCTTCATGAACGGCGGCAGCAGGCCGCGCCTGGGGTCCAAGCCGGCGCCCGCCATCATCCCGAAGTCGATGTCCCGGTGGGTGGCCACGCCCTCCTCGAGCACCAGGCAGGCCTCCAGCAGGGTCTTCAGCGAGAGCAGGCCCACCAGCTCCTCGATGTCCGGCTCGGCCTCGCCGGAGACGTTCGGACTGCCATCGGGCGCGAAGAACCCCTCGCCACCGCTCTTGGCGCCGAGCTTGCCTTCCCCGACCAGCCTGCGCATCGCCTCCGGCACGTGAAAGCGCTCCTCGCCATATGAGCCGGCCAGGTGCTCGGCGACATGCAGGACGGTGTCGAGGCCGAGCAGGTTGACGAGCATGTACGGGCCCATCGGCACCACCCCGGCCGCGCCCACGCCCTCGTCGATCGCCTTGATCGACAGCTTCTCGCGCTCCTGGGCGCGCCACACCTCTGATATGCCGGAGGTGAGGATCCTGTTGACCACGAACCCGGGGACCTCCATGCAGACGATGGGCTGCTTGCGGATCGCCTGGGCGAAGGAGACCGCCGCCGAGACCGTCTGCTGAGAGGTGTCCTCCCCCTCGACGATCTCGATCAGCGGCATCACCGACGCCGGGAAGAAGTAGTGGAAGCCGAGCACCTTCTCCGGCCGGAGCGTCGCTTCGGCGATCTCGGTGATCGACAGCGAGGACGTATTCGACGCGAGGATCGCGTGGCCGGGGGTGACGGCATCCAGCTCGGCGAAGACCGCCTGCTTTATCTCCATCCGCTCGGGGACCGCCTCGATCACGAAGTCGACGTCGCCGAAGCCTTCATAGCTCACCGTGCCAGCGATCCGGTCGAGCACCTCCTGCACCTGCGCCGCGGCCTGCTCCTCGGTCAGCCTGCCCTTCTTGACGAGCCTGCCGACCTGGCCCTCGGTGACGCTGCGCGCCTCGTTCAGCCCGGCCTCGACGAGATCCTCGCGCACATCCTTGAGCACGACCGGAATTCCGGCCGCGGCGATCGTCTGGGCGATCTGGCCGCCCATCGTGCCCGCCCCGACGACCGCTGCCTTGAACACGTACATCGCTTCTCCTGAACTCGGTGCCTGTGCGATCTGAGCCTACCGGCGGCCCGGGCCGTGACGCGCATCCGCGCGCGTCCGCGGCTCCTGCGCTGCGCGCTCCTACGCCGCTGCCGGCTCCGGCGCGCGCCGCGGCATCAGCGTCTCGCGCGCGATCACCAGCCGCTGGATCTGAGAGGTGCCCTCATACAGCTGCATGATCTTCGCGTCGCGGAAGAGCTTCTCCACCGGGTACTCCTTGATGAACCCGTAGCCGCCGTAGACCTGCACCGCTTCGGTGGCCGCCTTCATCGCCGCGTCGGCCGCAAAGCGCTTGGCGTGCGAGGAGACCAGCGTGTTGCGTTCGCCGTTGTCGAGCATCGCGGCCGCCTTCCATGTCAGAAGGCGGGACGCTTCGACCTCGGTGGCCATGTCGGCGATGATGAACTGGATCGCCTGGTGCATGGCGATCGGCACGCCGAACTGCACGCGCTCCTTGGAGTACTCGGTGGCGAACTCCAGCGCGGCGCGGGCGATGCCGGTCGCCATGGCCGCCACGCCGGGACGCGTGCGGTCGAGGGTCATCATCGCCAGCTTGAAGCCGTGGTTCTCCTCGCC
This sequence comes from Solirubrobacterales bacterium, assembly GCA_027314825.1. Classification (GTDB taxonomy): domain Bacteria; phylum Actinomycetota; class Thermoleophilia; order Solirubrobacterales; family Solirubrobacteraceae; genus Palsa-744. The sequence goes on along the minus strand of DAHVAB010000145.1, from coordinate 4,008 downwards.
GAGAAGGTTCTCGGCGGGAACCTCGACATCGTTGAAGGTGATCGTGGCGGTATTGGAGGCGCGCTGGCCGAGCTTGTCCTCCTTCTTGTCCACGATCACGCCCCAGTCGCGCTCGACCACGAACGCGGAGATCCCGCGGTGGCCGGCCTCCTTGTCGGTCTTCGCGTAGACCGTGTAGTAGTCGGCGTGGCCGCCATTGGTGATGAAGCACTTCGACCCGTTGATGACGTACTTGTCGCCCTTCTTCACCGCCGTCGTCTTCATCCCGGAGACATCCGAGCCCGCATCGGGCTCGGTCAGGCAGAAGGAGGCGAGCTTGAGCTCCTCGGTCAGCATCCCGAGGTACTTCTTCTTGATCTCCTCGGAGCCGCCGAGCAGGATCGGCGCGGTCGCCAGCCCGTTGCAGCCGATGGAGGTCTGGATGCCGGAGCAGCCCCAGGAGAGCTCCTCCTCGATCAGGGCGCCCTCGAAGTAGCCGAGGCCGGGGCCCCCGTACTGCTCCGGGATGTGGTTGTTCATCAGGCCGAGCTCCCACGCCTTGCGCAGGATCTCCTGCGGCCAGGTGCCGTCCCTGTCGTACTCCCAGGCCACCGGCCTGATCTCGTTGGCGGCGAAGTCGTGCGCCATCTCGCGCAAGCTCTTCTGCTCGTCGGTGAGTGTGAAATCGACCATTGCTCTTCGGGCTCCTCGGTGTGCGGGTTGGGAGGAGCCGAGCGGCGAGCTCACCGCCCTCGGCGGCGGTGCCGGCTCCTCGACCTGGCACTGGTGATTGACCAGTCAATCAAGCGTAGCACCAATGGCGGGGCACTCTGAGCAGCGTACGGGGGCGCCGAGTGGCGTCCGGGCGACGCGGCGACTTGCGGAGCGGGCTGGGCAGCCAGGGGAGGCTGCCGGCTGCAGCGAGCAGCGTGCGGAGCGCGCTGGGCAGCCAGGGGAGCGCTGTGAGCAGCCTGCCGGCTGCAGCGAGCAGCGTGCGGGCTGGGTCATGGCGTGCAGGCCGCGCCGAGCGACATGGCGGACGCGGCGCGCGCCACGTGGGCGCGAGGCGTCAGGCAAGACCCGCGGGCGCGAACGCGTGAGCGCGCCAAACGGCCGGCCCGCCCCCTACGATCCGCAAGGATGGCCAGAGCACACCCTCACAACGCGCCGGCCGGCCTGCCGGCGCAGCTCGCCGGCGAGCCGCCGCCCCGCAGGCGCAGGCTCGCGCTGCGGGTCACGGCCGGCATCGTGCTGGTGATCGCGCTCTCGGCGGCGGCGACGATCGTGATCGCCAAGAACGAGCTGCACGGGCTCGTCAGAGCTTTGCAGCAGACCGGCAAGTCGGTCAAGATCGCCCCGAGCGTGCTCGCGTCCAGCTACCGGGGCGGCCCGCAGACGCTGCTCCTCGTCGGCACCGACCAGCGCAAGCCGCCCCACCAGGGCTCCAGCTCGATCGTGCTGCCGCACGCCAACGAGATGATGCTCGTACGGATCGACCCGACCAGGCCGACGATCTCGATCCTCTCGATCCCCCGCGAGCTGAGCGTGAACATCACCACCCCCTACGGTGAAGAACTCCCCGAACAGCGCTTCACCTCCGCCTACACCTTCGGCTGGCTCGACAGCAAGAGCAAACACAGCGTCAGCGGCGGAATCAAGCTGATGCTCGAAGCGATCAAGAAAGAGATCGGCGTCTCCGTCAACAACGTGTTCGTGATCGACTTCAAACAGTTCGAACACGCGATCCAGGAACTGGGCTGCCTCTACTTCCCGGTGGACAAGCGCTACTACCACAACAACGCCGAACCGGGCGCGGAACAGTACATGAACATCAACCTGCATCCCGGCTATCAGAACCTCTGCGGCCACCAGGCGCTCACCTACGTCGCCAACAGGCACGAAAGCACCTCGCTGATCCGCGACGCGCGCGACCAGCGCTTCGTCCTGGAAGCCAAGAACGAGTTCGGCGGCAGCCTCTTCGAAGACCGCGAAAAGTTCGAGCACATTCTCGCCAAGAACGTCAGGACCACGCTCAAAGCAGGCGCGGCGGGCGAAGAAGAAATCCTCAACCTGCTCTACCTGCTGGTCGAATCGGCCGGCAAGCCGGTCCGGCAGGTCCATTTCCCGATCAAGGAAACCGGATTCTCTCGGTCGGGGCAGGCCATCGACATCGCGACGCCCGAAGAGATCCACGAAGCGGTCACCAAGTTCTTGGGCGGCACGGGCAAGATCACCGGTGCACGCCTGAACAAGGCGCTCAGCACGGTGAAGGCCCGGCGGCGCACGGCGCGCAAGCAGAGCGCGCACAAAGGCTCCCATCGCCGCAACACGCTGCCCGAAGCGTCGATGGCGCCGACCAGTGAAGAAGCGCTCTCCAAGGCCCGCCAGACGGCCGCCCACCTCCCCTTCCCGCTTGAGTACCCGTGGATTCGCAACGCCTACGCCGAAAGCGAACCGGACGAACTGCGTCCCTACACCCTGCACTCGCCCAACCACGTCGGCCATCCCAGCTACGTGATCGTGATCAGCAGAGGCCTGGTCGGCCAGTACTACGACATCGAGGGCACCACCTGGACGGAACCCCCGATCCTCTCCAAACCGACCCAGGAAGTGTCGATCGGCAAACGCACCTACCTGCTCTTCGAGAGCGGCGAACACATCATGACGGTCGCCTGGCGCGAATTCGGGGCCGCCTACTGGGTGGAGAACACCCTCTCCAACAACCTCTCACCGCGGCAGATGCTGGAAATCGCCGAGGAAACGCAGCCAGTGGGCAAGGCCGTCACACGCGCGCCGATCCGCCGGGCCAAAGCGGCCGAAGCGGCGCTGCACGTCTCTGCCGCAACTCCGACCGCGACGTCGAGCAATGCGAAGCTGGCGCTCATCGTCGGGGCCGTCAGCATCGTGGCGCTGCTCCTGCTCGCCGTCCTGGTGCTGCTGCGCCGGCGCGACCTGCGCGAGCTGCGCGCGCAGATCGCAGACACGCTCGCCCTCGAAGCCCACCACGGGCGCCTGGCAGGCGCAGCGGCCGGCGGCGGACGGGCGCCTGGCGCCGTCCTCGGCGCCAGGCAGGGAGAGAGCCGGGGCGGGCCGGGGCGCGCACTCGGCGCCGGACTGCTCGTCATCGTCCTCGCGGCAGCGGCCGGCGGGCTGATCGCGACCGCCAACTCGTCGGCCTCTCGCACCTCATCCTCATCGGCCGCCGCGTCGATCCCCGTCGCCGTGTTCAACGCCACCGCGACGGCGGGCGCAGCCCACCATGTCGCGGCCCTGCTCGCAGCCAAACACTCTCGCGTGGCGAAGGTCGGAAACGCGGCCGCAGGCGGCGGCGCCACCCCCGAATCGGCTCGAGAATCACACATCCGCGGGGCACGCATCTACTTCCCGCCGGGCGATCGCAAGCAGGCCGAGCAGGTGGCGCGCAAGCTGCCCGGCCTGAAGAGCGCATTGGCGCCGATCGACCCGCAGGTCCGACGGCTGGTCGGCGGGCGCCGTGAGATCGTGATCGTGCTCACCTGAGCCCCGCGCCCGCCCGGCGGGCTCCCAACCGGCCACCTTCGCATCCTCGATCCGCCACAATCCCAATATGGGCAGCCCGCTCGCCGACGTGGTGCTGGGAGTCGTGGCGCTCGTTGCGCTCATCGGGATGTTCGGACTGCTCGGCAGCGGCAACCTGTACGGCCGGATCGGAGCCGGCGGCACCTCGATCGAAGGCGGCGAGCCGTCCGACTCTCACGCTGCCGCGCTTGAGCGCGACACGGAGATCAGGCAGATGCTGCTGGCCCGCAGCGAACGGCTGGAACGCTCCGGTCAGCCGCCGCTCGACATAGAGCGTGAAGCGGCGCGACTGCGAAATCCCGCGGCGACGCTCGCGCCCGTGCCGGGGACGGGGACGGGGACAGGGACAACGTCCCACATCCACGGACACGATCCGGAGCTGGTCCAGGAACTGCATCAGCTGGCCGAGGCCCGCAACGAGCGACGACGACGTCGCGGCGAGCCGCTGCTGGACGTCGATGCGGAGGTCGC
>DAHVAB010000144.1 GCA_027314825.1 Solirubrobacterales bacterium | reverse complement strand
ATCGCGCGGCTGCAGGGCGCGTTCTTGGTGGTGGTGGCGCTCGCCACCGCCATGACGGTCCCGGTCGTGGGCGCCCTGTTGATCTTCGCCCTCATGATCGGCCCGCCGGCGGCCGCCCGCTCGCAGTCGCAGGCGCTGAGCCGGCCGGCGCGGTCGCCGCCCGCCGATCCCGGCGCTACATTCGGCTCTCATGCAGCCGCGTCTCGCGCAGACCCAGCCGGCCGCCACGCCGGCGGGGGAGAGCCTCCGGGTTGCCCACCTGGATGCCGACGCCTTCTACGTATCGGTCGAGCTGCTGCGCCATCCCGAGCTGAGCGGCCGGCCGGTGGTGGTGGCGGGAGGCGGACCGCGATCGGTGGTCACGACCGCCAGCTACGAGGCCCGTCGCTACGGCGTGGGCTCGGCGATGCCGGCTGCCAGGGCGCGCAGGCTCTGCCCGCAGGCCGTCTTCCTGCGGCCGGACTTCCCGCACTATCGGGAGGTGTCGAAGCTGATGATGGGGATCGTGAAGGCCAACGTGGAGCGGGTGGAGGTCGTCGGCCTCGACGAGGCCTACCTCGATCTTGAGGGCTTTCACTCCCCGCGGGCGGCGATGCGCAGGATCCTGCGCGAGATCGCGCTGCAGACCGGGTTGACATGCTCGGTCGGGATCGGCCCGAACAAGCTGGTCGCGAAGGTAGCATCCGACGCGGAGAAGCCGGCCGGGTTCGTGGTGCTGACCCGCGAGCAGGCGTGCGCCCGGTTCGCCGGAGCCCCGCCGCGGCTGGTGCCGGGGATCGGCCCGAAGACGGCGGCGAGGCTGGAGGAGATGGGGCTGCGCACGCTCGCGCAGCTGGCCGGGGCGCCGGAGGCGCTGCTGGCGGAGCGCTTCGGGGCCAATCACGGTCGCGATCTGACCCGGCGGGCACGTTTCGAGCACGACGGCGAGGTTGCGCCGGTCCGCGAGGCGGTATCGGAGTCGCGGGAGCGCACCTTCGATGTCGACGTCCGCGACCGGGAGGAGCTCGGCGAGCACCTGCGCAGGATGGTCCGCGAGCTCTGCGCCAGCCTCGCCGCTCATCGCCGCGCGGGCCGGACGATCGCGATCAAGGTGCGTCTCGACGACTTCACGACGGTCACCCGCGCGCGGACGATCGAGCGTGCGACCTGCGAGCAGGAGACCGTAGCCGCGGTGGCCGCGGCGCTGCTGCGCGAGTATGACCCGCCGCGTCCGGTACGCCTGCTCGGCGTGCGGGTCACCGGATTCGGTGGTGGTGGTGGCGGCGGCGATGGCGAGCGGGAGGCCGGCGGGGCGGGCGCGAGCGGGCAGCTGGCATTGCCGCTGTAGAGGGACGGCGCGGCGGGCCGGAGCGGGGGATCGCGCGGGTACCGAGCCGATGCCGGGTGCACCGTGCAATAAGGTGGTGGGCGTCATGCCACTCGTCAAAGCGGGAGAGGTGGATCTCGACTGCGAGCGCAGCGGCTCGGGGCCGCCGCTGCTCCTGATCATGGGGATGAGCGGTGTCCGTGAGCACTGGGGCCAGCCGTTCCTGGATGCGCTGCGGGCCGACTTCGAGGTGATCGCCTACGACCACCGCGGCGTCGGCGCATCCAGCCGCATGCGGGAGCCGTTCACGATCGCCGACCTGGCCCGCGATGCCCTGGCGCTGCTCGACGCGCTCGGCCTCGACTCCGCGCACGTGCTGGGGATATCGATGGGCGGCATGGTCGCCCAGGAGCTGGCGCTCGCCGCGCCGGAGCGGCTGCGCACGCTCACCCTCGGCTGCACCTACTGCGGCGGTCCCGGCAGCGCGCTGACCTCCGATGAGGTGATGCGCAAGCTGGGGCAGGCGATGGCATCCAGAAACAGGGAACGGGCGATCAGGGCCTCCTGGGAGGTCAACGTCTCCGAGGCGTTCGCAGGCGAGCAGGAGGCGGCGCAGAGGTTCATGGCGATCGGCATGCGGCGGGGAGTCGCGCTGCCGGTGGTGATGCAGCAGATGGTCGCGATCACGGCGCACGACACCAGTGAGCGTCTGGGCGAGCTCGCCGTGCCGACGCTGATCGTGCACGGCAGCGCCGACCAGCTGCTGCCGGTCGGCAATGCCGATCTGATCCACGGCCTGATCGACGGCTCGCGCCTTCAGATCATGGAGGGCGTCGGCCACCTCTTCTTCTGGGAGCACCCGCAGCGATCGGCGCAGCTGCTGCGCGAGCACATCGCCGTTCATGCCTGAGCAGGCCGGGCCGCCGCTCAGCCTCAGAACGCCTGACGGCGTGCGCCTCGCCGGCGAGCAGCAGGGAGAGGGACCGCCGATCGTGCTGCTGCACGGGCTGACCGCGACCCGGCGCTACGTGGTGATGGGGTCGCGCGCCCTGGAGCGCTCCGGGCACCGGGTGATCTCCTACGATGCGCGCGGCCACGGAGCCTCCGCACCGGCGCCCGATCGCGCCGCCTACGGATATGGGCGGCTGACGGCCGACCTGGAGGCCGTGCTCGATGCCCTGCAGATCGAGCGGGTCGCCGCGCTCATCGGCGCATCGATGGGCGCCCACACTGCATTGAGGCTCGCGCTGGCGAGCCCGCAGCGGGTCGGGGCGCTATGCGTGATCACGCCTGCCTATGACCCGCTCACCCATCCCGATCCCGCGAAGCCCGGCGCATACGCCGGCTGGGACGCGCTGGCCGCAGGTCTCAGAGGCGGCGGGGTGGAGGGCTTCCTGGCCGCGTATGACGTGGCGCGGGTGCCGGAGCGCTGGCGGGAGACCGTGCAGCGGGTGATAAGGCAGCGCCTGGCTGCCCACGAGCATCCCGCGGCGGTCGCAGACGCGCTCGAAGCGGTGCCTCGCTCATGCCCGTTCGAGGAGATCGCCGAGCTTGCGGCTCTCAGGATGCCGGTGCTCGTGGTGGGCAGCCGCGATGAGGCCGACCCGGGCCATCCGCTAGGGGTCGCCCGACGCTACGCCGAGGCGATCCCGCATGCTCGACTGATCGTGGAGGAGCAGGGCGCCTCACCGATCGCCTGGCAGGGCGGCAGGCTCTCGCGGGAGGTCGCCAACATGCTCGCCGGCGCCGAGCGGTGAGCAACCGCCGGCACGCGATGCCGAACGCTGAGTGGCCGCCGGCACGCGACGCCGCATGCTGCGCGACCGCCGGCACGCGACGCCGAGCAACCGCCTGCTCCAGAGCAGCCGAAGGAGCGCCGGCATATGTGATAACGTACGCTCGTATGCCAGGCGTGCGCGAATGGGACGGGAAGACGTATGACAGGATCTCGGCCCCGCAGCAGCATTGGGGCCGCACGGTGCTGGAGCGACTGCCTCTGAAGGGCGACGAGACCGTGCTGGACGCCGGCTGCGGCTCCGGCCGGGTGACCGAGATGCTGCTGGAGCGCCTGCCGCGGGGTCGTGTGGTTGCCGTCGACGGCTCCGCCTCGATGGCGGCGGTGGCGCGGGAGCGGCTCGGCGAAAGGGCACAGGTGATGGTTGGGGACCTACTGGAGCTGGAGCTCTCGGAGCCGGTCGACGCCATCCTGTCAACGGCCACCTTCCATTGGATCGCAGACCACGACCGCCTCTATGCGAGGCTGCATGCCGCGCTGCGCGCCGGCGGGCGGCTGGTTGCGCAGTGCGGGGGCGCCGGGAACGTGGCCAGCGTGCACGCGGCCGCCCGCGAGGTCGGCGGGCACGCGCCGTTCGCTGAGCATCTCGCCGGATGGGAGGGGCCGTGGAACTTCACGACGTCGCCACAGGCGCACGCGAGCCTGATCGGCGCCGGCTTCGCGGAGGCGCGCTGCTGGCTCGTTCAGGCACCGGTCAAGCCGCCGGAGCCCGAGCAGTTCCTGCGATCGGTGATCCTCGGCCCGCACCTCGAACGGCTGCCGGCCGGCCTGCACGACCGCTACGTCGAGGAGGTCGCCGGACGGCTCGGCGAGCCGCTGACGCTCGACTACGTGCGCCTGAACATCGACGCGGTCGCCTGATGCGCGCCGGGCGCCTACCGGCGAGATCGCGGAGGCGCTCGTAGTATTCATTGGCCGATGGATCTGGCCGCCTCAGAGATTCGCGTGCTCGGCTGCCTGCTGGAGAAGCAGCGCACGACTCCCGACGCCTACCCGCTGACGCTCAACTCGCTGCGGCTGGCCTGCAACCAGTCGACCAACCGCGATCCCATCGTCGCCTACCAGGAGGATGACGTGCGCGACGCCCTGCACCGGCTTGAGCGCCGCGGCTTCGCCCGCTTCGCCGGCGGCGCCGGCAGCAGGGCGCCGAAGTTCCGGCACCTGCTCGCCGAGCGGCTGCCGATGGAGGACTCAGAGCAGGCGGTCATCTGCGTGCTGATGCTGCGCGGGCCGCAGACGCCGGGCGAGCTCAAGCAGCGCGCCGAGAGGCTGCACTCCTTCGCCGGCCTCGACGAGGTCCACGAGACTCTGGCCGCTCTGGCCGAGCGCGAGCTGGTCGCGCGCCTGCCGCGCCGTCCCGGCCAGAAGGAGGAGCGCTATGCGCAGCTGCTCGGCGGCGATCCGGTGGAGGCGCCGGCCGAGGACGAGGGGACGGCCGCGGTGCTCCCTGCCGCGCGACCCGTGAGCGGAGCTGGAGCCGGCGGCAGCGCGGTCCAGGCCGAGCAGGTGAGACGGTTGAGCGAACGGGTGAGCGCGCTGGAGGCCCAGGTGCGCAGGATGGCCGACGAGCTCGGGCTTGAGCTCGCCGAGGCCGAGCCGCCGCGCTCTGAGCCGGGAGGCCCTGACGGGCAGCGCTCGGAGGACGAGCGGACGGATGCTCCCGCAGAGCTGGGGCTGGAGGTCGCCGCGGAGGGGGGGAGCTCGACCGGGGTGCCGCAGTGATGCTCGCCGCCGCGACGCCGGTCGGCATCCCGATCGCGCTGACGGCTGGGCTGGTCTCGTTCCTCTCGCCGTGCGTGCTGCCGCTCGTGCCCGGGTACCTCTCGACCGTGGTGGGCGTGACGCCGGCCGAGCTGCCGAGCGCCGGCAGGCGGCGGATCATGGTGCCGAGCCTGCTGTTCATCGCCAGCTTCTCGGCGATATTCATCCTGATGGGTCTCGGCGCGACCGCGATCGGCTCGCAGCTGAACGCCGACCGGGAAGTGCTCACGCAGGTGGGGGGAGGCCTGATCGTCGCGATGGGCCTGTTCTTTCTGATGACGCCGTTCGTGAGGGCGTTCAACTTCGAGTGGCGCCCGCAGGGGCTGCTGCGGATGGCCGGACGCGGCGGGCCGGTGGTGGCGGGAGCCGCGTTCGCGATCGCCTGGACCCCGTGCACGAGCATCACGCTCGGCGCGATCCTCACCGAGGCGGCTGTCGGCAGCTCGGCGGCGCACGGCGCGCTGCTGCTCGCCTTCTATTCGGCCGGCCTGGCGATTCCGTTCCTGCTGATCGCGCTCGCGTTCGAGCGGGTCGCCGGTGCGCTCGGCGTCATCAAGCGCCACTTCCCGGTCGTGATAGGGCTCGGCGGAGTGGTGATGATCGGGCTGGGCCTTCTGATCCTGACCGGCGAGTACACGATCTTGAACGCTCAGGCCAACGCCCTGATGCAGGGCAGCGGCCTGGAAATCTCAGGCATCTGAGTGGATGGCCCGCCGCGCCATCGGCTCGCCGCGATCCCCGTCCAGCAGCGCGCGGCGCTGGTCTCGGTCGCGGTCGCCGCGGTGCTGGTCGCGATCAAGCTCGCGGCCGGCCTCGCCTCGGCGAGCCTCGGCCTGATCGCGGAGGCGATCCATTCCGCGAGCGACCTGATCGCCGCGCTGACCACCTTCTTCGCCCTGCGCGTCGCGCTGCGGCCGGCCGACTACGAGCATCCGTTCGGCCACGGAAGGGCCGAGCAGCTCTCCGCGCTGGCGGAGGGTGCCGTGCTCGTGATCGCAAGCCTTGCGATCGTGGCGGAGGCGGCCGGACGCCTGGCGGGCAGCGCACAGCCGGTGCAGGCCCACTGGTATGCGCTGGCGGTGCCGGCGGCGGCGATAGCGCTCGATGCGAGCCGCTGGGTCGGCTCCAGGCGGGTCGCCGCGGCGAAGGCGAGCCCGGCGCTCCAGGCGAACGCGCTGCACTTCGCGCTGGACATGGTCGGCTCGGCCGCGGTGCTCCTGGGGCTCGTCATGGTGCGGGCCGGCTACCAGAACGCGGACGCGGTCGCCGCGCTGCTGGTCGCGGCGCTCGTGCTCGTCTCCGCCGGCAGGCTGATGCGGGGCAACATCCAGGTGCTGATGGACAGTGCCCCCGAGGAGGCGCGGCGCAGGGCGCGGGAGGCGGTGGAGCGTGTGGACGGCGCGCGCGTCCAGCGGCTGCGGATGCGCCAGGCCGGCGGCCAGCACTTCGCCGACGTGGTGATCGGCGTCAGCCCCGGCACGGACGTCGCCGCGGGGCATGACCTCGCCAGCGCGGTCGAGCATGCGATCGAGCGTGCGCTGCCCGGTGCGGATGTGATGGTCCACGTCGAGCCGGACGGCTCCGAGCCGGCCTCTGGGCGCGGCTCGCCGGGCGGGACGCTGACGGCCACGATCCGCCTGCGCGACGGGACGGACTCACAGCGAGCGCTCGCCCTCGCGCGCCAGATCGAGAGTCGCCTGGCCGCGGAGCATCCGGAGATAGCGGAGGTGAGGGTGAGCCCGCACGAGCAGTCGTGATCGCCGGCGCCGATGGCGGCCGCAGCGCCGGTCG
>DAHVAB010000143.1 GCA_027314825.1 Solirubrobacterales bacterium | reverse complement strand
GCAGCTGGTGCTCGGCAAGGATGCCCTGCAGACCGGCATCGCGCTGCTGCCGATCTCGATCACGATGATGGCCGCCGCACTCGCCGGCCCGCGCCTGGCGAGCAGGATCTCGCCGCGGCGGATCGTGCGCGCCGGACTGCTCGTCCTGTTCGTCTCGATCCTCGGCGCGATGGCGAGCATCGCCCCCAGCCTCTCCGGGGCCGGCTTCACGGTGAGCCTCGCCGGCTTCGGCGCCGGCGTCGGCCTGATCGTCTCCCAGCTCGGCAACGTGGTGATGTCGGCCGTCTCCGAGGATCAGGTGAGCGAGGCCGGCGGCGTGCAGGGAACCTTCCAGTATTTCGGCGCCTCGCTCGGGACGGCCCTGGTCGGCGCCGTGCTGCTGGCGGGGCTCACGACCGGGTTCCATGAGCAGATCAGGGCCGATCCGGCCGTGCCTGCGCAGGTCGCCAGCCAGATCGAAGCCGGCACCGAGGAGGGGCTGGAAATGGTCTCCAGGCCGACCGCCGAAGCGGAAGTGGCGAAGGCGGGGCTGGCTCCGCAGCAGGCGCAGGCCGTGGTCGATGCCTACTCGAACGCTCAGATAGAGGCGCTCAAGCAGGCGCTGCTGGTGGCGTCCGCCTTCGCGCTGGTGGCGCTCTGGTTCGCGCGGCGCCTGCCCGGCACGCCCCTGCCGGAGCAGTGAGGGGACGCGCCGCAGAGCGCGCGCGCCGACCTGTCTCTATTGTCGAGAGCCGTGAGCGCAATCCCGATCGACATTTCAGAGCTTGTCGGCGCTACGCCGATGGTTGCGCTCAACCGTCTGCTGGAGGGCACGCCCGCGCCGGAGAGCGGCGTCGAGCTCTTCGCGAAGCTGGAGTCGTTCAATCCGGGCGGATCGGTGAAGGACAGGATCGGCGTGGCGATGATCGAGGCGGCCGAGCGGGAGGGCAGGATCGAGCCGGGGCGCAGCACGATCGTGGAGGCGACGAGCGGGAACACGGGCATAGCGCTCGCGTTCGTATGTGCGGCGAAGGGCTACCGGCTGGTGCTGACGCTGCCGCAGGGGATGAGCCGCGAGCGGGAGCGGCTGCTCAGGCTCTATGGAGCGAAGGTGGAGGTGACCGAGTCGCTCGGCGGGATGCAGGAGGCGGTGCAGGCGGCGCGCGAGATGGCCCGGGAGCCGGATGTGTTTCTGCCAGACCAGTTCTCAAACCCGGCGAACCCGGAGGCGCACCGCAGGACCACCGGCCCTGAGATCGCGCGGGCGCTGGAGGGCAGGGTCGACGTGCTGGTTGCGGGCGTGGGGACCGGCGGGACGATCACGGGCACCGGCGAGTACCTCAAGGAGCGCAACCCCGAGCTGAGGGTGGTGGCGGTGGAGCCGGCCGGCTCGCCGGTGCTCTCGGGGGGAGTGCCGGGCGCCCACCGGATTCAGGGGATCGGCGCCGGCTTCGTGCCGCCGGTGCTCAACAGGGAGCTGATCGACGAGGTGATCGCGGTCTCCGACGAAGACGCGATCGCGACCGCGTGGCGTTGCGCCCGCAGCCAGGGCCTGCTGGCCGGGATCTCCTGCGGCGCGGCGGTGTGGGCGGCATTGCAGATCGCGGCGCGCCCGCAGAGCGCGGGCCAGCGAATCGTGGTGATCATGCCTGACTCCGGCGAGCGCTACGTCTCCCAGGCGTTCTTCGCCCCGCACGCGTCGTGATTCTGTTGAGAGGCCCCTCCGGGGCCTGCGCGGGTCGCATGTGGCGTGAGCTGGAGCGAGCAGCGCTGCCGCTACGCTGTTGGCATGTTCGGCCTGATGAGGGTGGCGCGCCTCGCGGGAGAGGTGCGGCGCGACATCGCGGCCGCCCGGGAGCGCGATCCCGCCGCCCGCGGCGTCAGCCCGGTCGAGATCTTCGCGACCTGGCCGGGCATCCATGCGCTGCTCTGCCACCGGGTCGCCTCTGCGATGTATGAGGCGGGAGTGCCGGTGGCGCCGCGCGCGATCGCGCTCGCCAGCCGGGCGCTGACCGGGATCGAGATCCATCCGGGCGCGCAGATCGGGCGGGGGCTGTTCATCGATCATGGCGCCGGCGTGGTGATCGGGGAGACGGCGAGGATCGGCGACGATGTGACGCTCTATCAGGGGGTGACGCTCGGCGGCACCGGGTTTCAGACGGGAAAGCGCCATCCGACCGTGCAGGACAATGTGACGATCGGCTCCGGCGCGAAGCTGCTCGGCCCGATCACGGTCGGCCACGGCGCGAAGATCGGGGCGAACACGGTGGTGATCACGGATGTTCCGCCGCACTCGACGGTCGTCGGAAATCCCGGCCACCCGGTGAAGGTGGAAGGCCGTCGGCCCGAGGGTCCGGATGCCGACTGGATACATCTGCCCGACCCGATCGCGGAGGCGATGCAGGCGATGGCGGCGAGGATCGCTGCGCTCGAAGGCAGGCTCGCGGAGCTGAGCGGGCAGAAGGAGTCCGGCCCGGTAGCCGAGGTGACGCCGCTGCGCCCCGCCAGGGGCCGCAGTCCAGCCGGCGGCTGACCGAGCCCTCCGGGCGCGCATCTATGCTGCTGAGACGATGTTGATGCAGGCGCAGGCGCAGCGGATGGACGGGCTTCTGGAGGGGCTCAACGAGCCCCAGCGGGAGGCCGTCTGTCACGGCGAGGGGCCGCTGCTGATCCTGGCCGGGGCCGGAAGCGGCAAGACCCGCGTGCTGACCCACAGGATCGCGTTCCTGCTGCACTCGGGGCAGGCGCGGCCGTCGGAGGTGCTGGCGATCACGTTCACCAACAAGGCTGCCGGCGAGATGCGCGAGCGGGTGCAGCGGCTGCTGGGCGGCGGCACGCAGGGGATGTGGCTCGCCACGTTCCACGCCGCCTGCGCCCGGATCCTGCGCGCGCAGGCGGAGCTCGTCGGGTTCACGCGCCAGTTCACGATCTACGACCAGGCCGACTCGCGGCGGTTGATCAAGCGCAGCATGGAGGCCCACGATGTCGACGTGAAGCGCTTCACGCCGGCCTCGGTGCAGTCGCGGATATCGGCTGCCAAGAATGCGCTCACCGATGCCGCTGCATACCGCGATGAGGCCCGCGACCCCTTCGAGGAGCTGGTCGGGGAGGTGTACCGCTCCTATGAGCGCGAGCTCACGCAGATGAACGCGATGGACTTCGACGACCTGCTGATGCGGACGGTGCGCCTGCTGGAGCGGGAGGAGTCCGTGCGAGAGGCGTATGCCGGCGCGTTCCGGCACGTGCTCGTCGACGAGTACCAGGACACGAACCGCGCGCAGTACCGGCTGCTGCGGCTCCTGATCGGGCAGGAGTCGCCCGGCGGCGGCCGGCCTGGTGGCGAGGACGGTGGCGCCGGAGAATCGCGCGGCGGCGGCCGGCCTGGTGGCGAGGGCGGTGGCGCCGGAGAATCGCGCGGCGGCGGCGGCCGGCCTGGTGGCGAGGACGGTGGCGCCGGACATCGCAATCTCGCGGTCGTGGGCGACGACGCGCAGTCGATATATGCGTTCAGGGGCGCGGACGTTCGCAACATCCTGGACTTCGAGCGCGACTTTCCCGACGCTCGCGTGGTGAAGCTCGAGCAGAGCTATCGCTCCACCCAGACGATTCTCTCCGCGGCCAATGCGGTGATCGCCAACAACCGCGGTGCGATGAGAAAGCGGCTGTGGAGCGAGCTGGGGGAGGGGGATCCCGTGCGCGTGCGGGTGCTGGGCGACGAGCACGCGGAGGCACGCCTGATCGTCGGGGAGATCCAGCGCCTGCGCGACGAGGGCGAGGCGGCCGCGGCCGAGATAGCGGTGCTCTACAGGACCAACGCGATGTCGCGGGCGATCGAGGACGCGCTGATCCGCGCCGAGGTCGCCTACCAGGTGATCGGTGGCACCAAGTTCTATGAGCGCGCGGAGATAAAGGACGCGATCGCCTACCTGGCGCTGATGTCGAACCCCCGGGACATGGTCGCCTTCCAGCGGATCGTGAGCTCTCCGCGGCGCGGGATCGGCCAGGCCTCGCTCGCCCGTCTGCTCGCCCATGCGGACGCGACCGGAGAGTCGATCTCCGATGTGATCGCAGCGCCCGAGCAGGTCCCCGGCCTCGGCCCGGCGGCGGTGAAGGCGGTCTCGCGGTTCGCGGCGACGCTCGCCGAGCTGCGCGAGATGGCGATCGGCGAGGGGGCGCAGGTGCAGGAGCTGATCGAGCAGACGCTGCAGCGGACCGGCTACCTGGAGGCGCTTGAGGCCGAGCGCACGATCGAGGCGCAGGGACGCATGGAGAATCTTGAGCAGCTCGTGGACGTGGGCCGTGAGTTCGACGAGCGCGACGCGGTGCGTGAGCAGGAGGAGGGGGACGGTGGGCCGGAGGCGGAGCAGAGCCCGCTCAACCGGTTCCTGCAGGAGATGGCGCTGCTCGGCGACTCCGACTCGCGCCGCGACGAGGAGGGGCTCGTCACGCTGATGACCCTGCACAACGCCAAGGGCCTGGAGTACCCGGTGGTGTTCATCGCCGGAATGGAGGAGGGCATCTTCCCCCATGCGCGGGCGCTGGAGGAGGGGGGCCTGGAAGAGGAGCGCAGGCTCTTCTACGTGGGGGTGACCAGGGCGATGCGCGCGCTGTACTTGACCCATGCCCGCAGCCGGCGGATCTTCGGCGAGCCGACCTGGAGCGCGCCGAGCTCCTTCATCGAGGAGCTGCCGGCCGAGCTGCTGGACGTGCAGGAGCGCTCCGAGCGCCGCTTCGAGCAGCCTCCACGCGGGCCGGCCGCCGGCGGGCTCTTCTCCGCGCGCGCAGGCGCGCCCGCGCCTGCGCCTGGACTGGGGCGAGGACGGGCCGCGAAGCGGTCGGGACCGGCGCCCGCCTTCCGGCTCGGCGAGGACGTGGTTCATGCCGCGTTCGGCGAGGGCGTGGTGACCGCGCTGGAGGCCGACGGTGTGATCGTCGTGCGCTTCGCCGGGGATGGCAGCGAGCGCAAGCTGGTCGCCGAGTACGCGCCGCTCAGTCGCGGATAGCTACGATCCGGCCGGGATGGCGGGCGAGATCATCGACGGCAGGGCGATCGCCGCGGAGGTGCGCGGCGATGTCGCCGAGCGGGTCGCGGCCTTCGGTCAGCGGACCGGCACGGTGCCGGGCCTGGCGACGATCCTGGTCGGGGAGGATCCCGCCTCGGCGGTGTATGTCGGGGGCAAGCAGCGCGCCTGCGCGGAGGCGGGAATGGCCGCCTTCGACGAGCGGCTGCCGGCGCAGGCGAGCCACGATCAGGTGGCCGAGACGATCGCACGCCTGAACGGCGATGAGCGGGTCAGCGGGATCCTGCTGCAGCTGCCGGTGCCGGCGCATCTGGACGGCCCCGCGCTGACCGGCCTGATCGACCCTGCCAAGGACGTGGACGGGCTGACGCCGGTGAACGCCGGCCTGCTCTGCCTGGGCCGCGAGGGGCTGCGGCCGTGCACGCCGCTCGGGGTGATGGAGCTGCTGCGCCATGCGGATGCGCGGCTGGAGGGCGCCGAGGCGGTGGTCATAGGGCGCTCGAACCTGTTCGGCAAGCCGATGTCGGCGCTGCTGCTGGCGGCCAACGCCACGGTCACGACGTGTCATTCCCGTACCCGGGACCTGGCTGGGGTGTGCGCGCGGGCCGACATCCTGATCGCGGCCGTCGGCCGGGCACGGATCGTGACCGCTGACTTCGTGAAGGAGGGAGCCGTCGTGATCGACGTGGGGATGAACCGCCTGAGCCCGCAGGAGGCGGGCAACCGCAGCGGCCTGGTCGGCGACGTGGACTTCGCGGCGGTCTGCGAGCGTGCCCGTGCGATCACGCCGGTGCCCGGGGGCGTGGGGCCGATGACGATCGCGATGCTGATGGGCAACACGCTGCAGGCCGCGGAGATGCAGCTGCGGGCGGCGCTCAGATGAGCCGCCTGCGGCGGGTGCGCTCCGGCGAGCTGATCGCGCTGGCCGGCGCGATCGCCGTGATCGTCTCGCTGATCGTGCCGTGGTATTCGACCGCCGCCAGCGACGGCGGCGGCGGGCTGGACGCGTGGAGCACGTTCGGGGCGGGCGTCGTGTTGCTGATCATCGGCTGCGCCGCGGCGCTTCTGCTCGTGATGGCGAACCTCTTCGAGCGCTCGCCGGCGCTGCCGATCGCGGCGGCGGTGTGGAGCACGATTCTCGGGCTGGCGGCGGTGGTGGCAGCGCTCGTGCGCCTGCTCGAGCGGCCGGACGGGGCGAGCGGCCTGGAGGCGGGCGCCTGGCTGGCGCTCGGAGGGGCCGTCGCGATCGTGGTGGGCGGCTGGCTCTCGATGCGCGACGAACGTCAGGACCTCTACGAGCCGGCCGAGGCCGAGCAGCGGCACATAGAATCTCCGCGGTGATCGATCGCGAGCAGGTTCTGCACGTGGCCCGCCTGGCCAGGCTCTCGCTCTCCGAGGAGGAGATCGAGGCGATGCGCGGCGAGCTCTCCGGGCTGCTGGCGCATATCGAGAAGATCGCGGAGCTCGACCTGGACGGCGTGCCGCCGACCTCGCATGTCGCGGAGGTGACGGGAGCACTGCGGGAGGATGAGCCGCAGGTGAGCCTGCCACGCGAGGTCGCGCTCGCGCCGGCGCCCGCGGTCGCGCAGGACGGGTTCCTGGTGCCGAGCCCGCAGGCATGAGCGAACGGGATCTGATCGGGCTCTCTGTGACGGAGGC
>DAHVAB010000142.1 GCA_027314825.1 Solirubrobacterales bacterium | reverse complement strand
TCTCGGCGCCGGCGAGCAGCTCGTAGGCGCGCTGCGGCGTGGTGCCGCCGCTGAGGGCCAGGTGCGCGCGGCCGCGGCGCTCGATCGCGGAGCGCAGCCGCACCGCGATCTCCCGCGCGGCGCGCTGCGCCACCGCCTCCGGGTCGGCGAGCGTGCTCAGCTGGGTCACGGCGCCATCCCGCCGGCCGCCCCTGCAACGCTCGGCCGCCTCACGGCGCCATCCCGCCGGCCGCTCGCAGCGCCGGCACGTAGGTGGGGTCGCGCAGCAGCGCCTGCCTGATCCCCTCGCCGAGGATCCCGCCCTCGTCGCGGGAGGCGCCGAGGATCGTCCACTCCCTGACCTTCCCGTCCCTGCCCCGCCTGCGGGTGCGCATCCCGCCGACCCCCCGCTCGAAGCCGAAGCTGAGCCCCGAGGCCGACTCCAGCGTGACGTCGGTGAGCCCCCTCACCTGCGCCCGCGGGTCGGCGCGCAGGCGCAGCGCGACATCCTGGCGGCGTCCGCGCGCGGTGCCCGTGAGGCGGGAGTCGTGGGCGAGCAGGTGGGGCATCCGCCAGGAGAGCCTGGAGGCCAGCCAGCCGGCCAGCAGCAGCGCGACGATCGTCGAGTCGGGGTGGTAGCCGATCTCCACGACGCTGATCTTCGAGAGCTCGCGCCGCAGCGGCGGCGGGTCGAAGGCGGCGGCGATCCGCTCCCGCCAGGGGGCGCAGCGCATCCATGCCAGATCGACGACGTAGGCGTGATCGGCCAGGTGGCAGGCGTGCTCGATCGCCTCATCGCAGTCCGGCTCGTCGACCGAGTCGATCAGCACCGCCTGAGCGAGGCTGAGCAGCGCCGCCACCGCCTCCGGATGGCCGTGCGGCGACCACAGCAGCGTCGGCATGTCGCTGACCACGAGCGGGTCGGCGATGCTCAACAGGTCGTCGATGTGGCGCTGTCCGATCTCCACGACGATCGTCTCGTGCAGCAGCGAGACCTCGCCGGGCGAGCGCTGCTCGGAGGCGATGCTCGCCCGCGCGTCGATCCGCTCCCGG
The DNA here is from genome assembly GCA_027314825.1 of Solirubrobacterales bacterium. Lineage (GTDB taxonomy): Bacteria > Actinomycetota > Thermoleophilia > Solirubrobacterales > Solirubrobacteraceae > Palsa-744. The sequence continues at coordinate 5,629 of DAHVAB010000142.1, read as the reverse complement.
CGCGGCTCGTAGGAGATCACGATCAGGCGCGAGGCGTGATAGCGCCCGACCCGGCGCATCCGGTTGGCGATCTCGCCGGCCCACGCCCGCTCCACGAAGGCGAGCATGTTCAGCGCGCGCGAGGGCGCGACCCCGTCGCTTTCGGCATGGCGCTCGGAGAGCATGCCGCGCAGCGCCGCCTCGATCGCGTCGGGCGTCGTGTCAGAGGCGCTCCAGACGGTGTCCGAGGAGACGCTCGCCATCAGATCGAGCGCCAGGCGTGGCCTTCGGCCATGAGCTCCCGCGCCTGCCGGGGCCCCTGCGAGCCGGCCTCGTACTGCGGCAGCGGCCCCGGCTCGGCCTCCCAGGCGCTCACGATCGGGTCGCAGATCTGCCACTGGGCCTCCACCTCGTCGTTCCTGGTGAAGAGCGTGGCGTCGCCCCGCATCGCATCGAGGATCAGCCGCTCGTAGGCCTCCGGCGACTGGGAGAGGAACGAGGTGCCGTAAAGGAACTCCATGTTCACCGGCCGGATGCTCATCCGCGTGCCGGGGATCTTCGCTCCCAGCTGCAGGGAGACCCCCTCGTTCGGCTGCACGGTCAGCACCAGCTGGTTGGGCCTGATCCCCAGCGAGCCCTCCTGGCTGAAGGCGAGGTGCGGGACCGGCTTCAGCGTCACCGCGATCTCGGTGACCTTGCGCGCAAGCCGCTTGCCGGCACGCAGGTAGAAGGGCACGCCGGCCCAGCGCCAGTTGTCGACCTCCAGGCGCAGCGCGGCGAAGGTCTCCGTGTTGGAGTCCTCGCGCACGCCCTCCTCCTCCAGGTATCCGCTCACCTCCGAGCCGCCGGCCCGCCCGGGCCCGTACTGCGCGCGCACCGCCATCCTCGCCACCTCGTCCGCGCTCGGGGCGTGGATCGCGTGCAGCACCTTCACCTTCTCGTTTCTGACCTCATCGGCGGTGAAGGAGGCGGGCGGCTCCATCGCCACGTGGCAGAGCAGCTGCAGCATGTGGTTCTGGATCAGGTCCCGCAGCGCGCCGGCCCGGTCGTAGTAGCCGGCGCGGCCGCCGATCCCGATGTCCTCGGCGGCGGTGATCTGGACGCTGTCGATGTAGTTGCGGTTCCACAGCGGCTCGAACATGCCGTTGGCGAACCGGAAGGCCATCATGTTCTGGACGGTCTCCTTGCCGAGGTAGTGGTCGATCCTGAAGACCTGCGACTCCTCGAAGACCGAGAGCACCCGCTGGTTGAGCTCGGAGGCCTCCGCCAAGGAGGTGCCGAACGGCTTCTCGATGATCACCGCGACCTGTCGCTCGTCCTGCTCCCCGGCGCCGGCCGGCGGGCCCTCCGCGCCGCCGCCGTCGCGGTGGGCGAGCCCCTCGCGGCCGAGCGCCTCCACGATCACCGGGAAGAAGGCGGGCGCGGTGGAGAGGTAGAAGATCCGCGCCAGCGGCTGGCCGGCCTGGCGCTCGAAGTCCTCCAGCACCTCCGCCAGCGAGGCGTAGACCTCATCGTCGTCGAAGACGCCCGGCACGTAGCGGACCTGCTCCAGCAGGCTCTCCAGCACATCCTCGTCGGGCGTGCGCCTGGAGAACTGGCGGATCGCTTCCATGCACTCCGCCCGGTAGTCCTCGTGCGGCTTCTCCCGCCGGGAGACGCCGACCAGGTGGAAGCGCTCCGGCAGCGCGCCATCGTGGGCGAGGTTGTAGAGGGCGGGCAGCAGCTTGCGGCGGGCCAGATCGCCGGTGGCGCCGAAGATCACGAGCGTCGTGGCGGGCACCGGCAGCCGCTCCAGGCCCTCGGTGAGAGGGTTCTCCGCCGCGCTCGGGCTCACCGTGGCCGCGGCCGCGCTCACCGGCCCTCGCCCTCCCGCCCGCCGGCCTCATGGACGGCATGGCCGCCGAACTGGTTTCGAAGCGCCGCCAGCACCCGGTGGGCGAAGTCGCCTCCTCCGCGAGAGGAGAGGCGCGCGTAGAGCGCCGCGGTTATCGCCGGGGTGGGCACGTCGTGGGCGGTCGCGTCCTCGATCGTCCAGCGGCCCTCGCCGGAGTCCTCGGTGTAGCCCTCCAGCGCGTGCAGGTCGTTGCCGTCGGCTTCGAAGGCGCGCGCGGCCAGTTCGCAGAGCCAGGAGCGGATCACCGAGCCCTGACCCCAGAGGTGGGCGATCTTCGCGTTGTCGAGGTCGTACTCGCACGCCTCGAACAGGTCGAACCCCTCCGCGTAGGCCTGCATCAGCCCGTACTCGATCCCGTTGTGGACCATCTTCACGTAGTGCCCGGCGCCGGCCTCACCGAATCGCAGCCAGCCGCGGGGGCCGATCGCCTCCACGCTGGCCTGCGCGGTCGGCGGGGCGAGCACGTCGAGGATCGGGGAGAGCCTCTCGACCGCCTCCTGCTGGCCGCCGACCATCATGCAGTAGCCGACCTGCAGCCCCCAGACCCCGCCGGAGGTGCCGACATCGACGTACTGGACGCCGCGCTTCGCCGCTTCGGCGGAGCGGCGCTTGTCGTCGGTCCACTTCGAGTTGCCGCCGTCGACGATCGCGTCGCCCTCGTCGAGCAGATCGATCAGCTTGCGCACCGTCTGCTCGGTCGGCTCGCCGGAGGGCACCATCACCCAGACGGTGCGGGGCGCGGAGAGCTTGGCGACCAGGTCCTCCAGCGAGTCGGCGCCGCTCGCGCCGTCGGAGACCGCCTGGGCCACCGCCTCGGCGTTGAAGTCGAAGGCGACCACCTCGTGATCGGAGTCGCGCCGTATCCGCCGCACCATGTTCGCGCCCATCTTGCCGAGCCCGACGAAACCGATCTGCATGCGCTCCTCCTGGGGTCGTGGTCAATGCGTGAAGGCTCTCGCCGCCGGCCGGCTCACCCGGGAGGGCGCCCGTCCGGTGAGAGCGCGTGCTCTTCGATCCTTCCGGTCAGCTGCCGGATCGCGGCGGCCGGCTCGCCCCGCAGGCTCACCCGCGCGGCCGGCAGCCCGTGCGCGCGAAGCGTCGCCAGGTCGCCGTCGGCCTGCGCGCGGATCAGCGTTCCGAAGGTGTACGGCTGTCCCGGGATCTCCACGTCCGGCTCGGTCTCTGCCACCAGCTGCAGGAAGCGGCCCTCAGGCGGCCCGCCCTTGTGGAACTGGCCGGTGGAGTGCAGGAAGCGGGGGCCGTAGCCGAACGTGGTCGTGACCTTCAGCGCCTCCATCAGCGCCCGCCGCAGCTGCGCGACCGCTTCGTCGACCTCCGCGGAGGGGGCGGCGTAGCCCATCACCGCGACATAGGAGGGCGGGGCGGCATCGCCCAGCAGCGCCGCCAGCTCCTCGTCGGTCGCCTCGGCCGGCGCCTGCGGGGCGTCGCCGTCGGCCGCCGCCTCCAGCACCCTGTTGGTGGCATCCTTGGCCTCCTGCACGTTCGGCTGATCGAACGGGTTGATCTGAAGGGCGAAGCCGGCGGCGGCCACCGTCAGCTCGGAGAGCATGAAGATCCTCCCCAGATCGGCAGGCCCGCCGGTCGGGATCTCGATCAGCGGATGGCCCGCCTGCGCCAGCGCCCGGGCGGCCGCGGCGGCGTCCCGGTCGGGCTCGCGCACGTCGTCGAGCAGGACGAAGACGCGATCGTCGCCGTAGTCACGCGGTCCCAGCAGCGGCTCCTGCGCCACCGGCAGGATGCCCCTGCCCTGCTTGCCGGTCGACTCGGCGAAGAGCTGCTCCAGCCACAGGCCGAGGCCGTCCAGGGAGGGAGGCACGATGAAGGTGAGCTTGCCGGCGCCCTCCTGCGCGAAGGCGGCCAGCGCGCAGCCCAGCCACAGCCAGGCGGGCGTCTCAGCCGGCCGCCCGTCGATCGCGATCGGCGTCTCCCAGGCGGCCGCCGCGCCGTCCAGCAGCGGCTCGACGTCGAGGCCCATCAGCGCCGCCGGCACGATCCCGAACGCCGAGAGGGCGCTGTAGCGCCCGCCGATCTCCGGGTCGCCATGAAAGACCGCCCGGAAGCCGCGCTCGGCGGCCAGCCGCTCCAGGCCGCTGCCCTCATCGGTGATCGCGACGAAGCGCCGGCCATCCGGGACCATCGACCAGAAGTGCGCGAACATGGACAGCGGCTCGATCGTTCCGCCCGACTTCGAGGAGACGACGAACAACGTGCGCTGCGCGTCGATCGAGCCGTCCACCGCCCGCACCGCGCCCGGGCTCGTGGAATCCAACACGGCGACCCGCGCAGGGCCGGCCGGCAGGCCGGCCCCCATCCATGAGGTGCGCCTGATCACCTCCGGCGCCAGGGAGGAGCCGCCCATCCCCAGGAGCACCAGGTCGGTGGTGCCCTCCGCCTCCAGCTCCGCGGCCAGCGCGCGGATCGGCGCCAGCTGCGCGCGCATCCGTTGCGCGATCGTCAGCCAGCCGAGCCGGTCGGCCACCTCCGGGGTGCCGGGCGGCGCCCACAGGGTCGCATCCCCCCTTCGCATGCGGCCGGCGAGATCCTCGGCGCGCGCGTGCTGGAGGCTCGCCTGCAGGCGCGCCCGCAGCCGGGACGGGGTCGTGGCCGAGACGGTGAGGTCGTGATCGCTCACAGCACGATCGTAGTGGGAGGGGTCGCCGGGAGGCGACGGCGGGCCCGGCGGCAGGCGCTCCGCCGCGGTCTGCTGTAGCTTGCCTGCTCGTCGTGAGCTCAGGTGAAGCCCACAACCACCCGGACCGCAACCTCGCCCTGGAGCTGGTCCGCGTCACCGAGGCGGCGGCCCTGGCGACCGCGCCGCTCGTCGGGCGGGGAGACAAGGAGGCCGCCGACCAGGCCGCCGTCGACGGCATGCGCTACATGCTGCACTCCGTGCAGATGGACGGCGTCGTCGTGATCGGCGAGGGGGAGAAGGACGAGGCGCCGATGCTCTACAACGGCGAGCACATCGGCGACGGCTCCGCGCCCGAGGTGGATATAGCCGTCGACCCGCTGGAGGGGACCACGCTCGCCGCCCACGGGATGCCGAGCGCGCTGGCCGTGATCGCGCTCTCCGACCGCGGCTCGATGTTCGACCCGGGGCCATGCGTGTACATGGAGAAGATGGCCGGCTCCCCGGAGATCGCGGACCTGCTCGACCTCGACCGGCCGCTCGGGGAGACGGTGCGGCTCGTCGCGCAGCGCAAGGGCCACGACGTCGGCGACGGGATGGTCGTCGTGCTCGACCGCCCCCGCCCCGAGCAGGGGATCCGCGAGATTCGCGAGGCCGGCGCCCGCGTGCGGCTGATCGCCCACGGCGACGTCTCCGCGGCGCTGCTCGCGGTCACCGAGCGCTCCCCGGTCGACATGCTCTGGGGGATCGGCGGCACGCCGGAGGGCGTGATCTCCGCCGCCGCGATCAAGTGCCTCGGCGGGCAGCTGCTCGGCCGCCTATGGCCGCGCGAGGAGGACGAGCGGGCCGCCGCGCTGGCCGCCGGCTACGACCTGGAGCAGATCCTCGACTGCGAGGCGCTCGTCAAAGGCGACGACGTCTTCTTCTCCGCGACCGGGGTCACCGACGGGGACGTGCTGCAGGGCGTCCGCTACCCGAGCGCGGGCGGGGCCACCACCGAATCGCTGGTGATGCGCCGCCGCTCCAACCCGGTGCGCCGCATCAGCGCGCGCCACGATCGCGCGAAGCTGCGGGCGATGGGGCGCGGGACGGGGCACTGAGGGGCC
>DAHVAB010000141.1 GCA_027314825.1 Solirubrobacterales bacterium | reverse complement strand
TGCGGCGCGATGTGTTCGCCGCGGGCGAGGGAGATCACGAATGAGGTGTCGAGCAGGGCTCGCTTCACGCGAACGGGTTCCGTGGAGCCTCGTCGAGTTCGCGTAGCTCGTCGTCGAGGCGGTCGTTGGGAAGCATCTTGCCTCTGAGCTCACCTATGAGCTCGCTGAAGGGGACGAAGGGCTGGCGCATCGCGTCGAGTTCGTCCCTATCGGCGGTGCTGCGATCCAGTGACACGGCCGCCGCTACGACACGCGGCGGTCGTGGGAGAGCAGCACGGCGAGAGGGTATCCACGCCCGCGGGTTATGAGTTCCTGGTCAGCCATCGAGAGTCCACGCGAGCAGCCCGGTGGGTATCGCTCGGATGTTTTCGTTGAGATCGAGGATGTCGCGTGTGGCAATGACGCCGTGTCCGTAGTGCTCGTCGAGCATTCTGCGTGCGCCGCGCCATTTTTGGCTGACGTACTTGGACTCGATCGGGGTCTGCAGGAGGGGCCCGACGAAGTCGATCTCCGAGCCTGTGTCGGGGTTGCGCCGCACGAGCAGTGCGGCCTCGTCAAGGATCGCCAGGCGCTCGGTGAGCGCGATGCTGCGCAACAGGCAGACACCGAGCTGCTGCTCTGACAGGTGGGTGATGTCAGGTGGCGCGAGCGCGCGATCGCGTAGGGAGGGAAGCCTGGCGATCAGGGGGTCGATGAAATAGAGCTTGCTCTGCGCTCCGTGCACCGGCGCGACTCCGTCGTTGGTGGTGGCGGCCCGGTACGCGTAGAAGGAGGCGCACAGCCGGTCGATGCGGCTCTCGACGGTGTTGCGTGTGCCGATGTTCAGCGTCTTCGTGACGCTTGCGACGTTCAGCGGAGAGCCGATCCCGAGGACGAGGCGCTGCAGTAGAGCCTTGACGTCACGGTCGCTCATCGAGCCGACGTGCAGCACGTCCCCGACGAGGATGTTCCATAGGCCGTTGGCGGTGGCTGGTGCGACGTCGACGCGCCCCAGCGCATCGGCGACGGCGCGCGGGAAGCCGCCGATGCTCAGGTAGCGCTCCCATGCGAGGGTGACCTGGTCGACATGGATGGTGAGAGGCTCCAGGTAGCGGCGGGCGGTTTCGGATTGAAGGTCGGCCGAGGTCAGGCTCTCGCCGGGGAGGGTCTCGGCCAGGTTGGGGTAGAGCTCGTGAACGAATGCGCGGAATCCCATCGGCAGGAGCAGTCTGACGCCGCCGTCTTGGCCCTCGCGGCCCCCGAGCTCTCCTTGTGCTTCTCTGAGCTTCGCGCCGGATGACCCTGTGGCGAGCACGCAGCCAGCGCGCAGCGAGGTCTGGTCGCGCAGCTGCTTGAGCGTGGTGGCCCAGCCATTGACGTAGGTGATCTCGTCGAAGAACCAGTAGCGTCGCTCGGGCTGGATACCCGGCGTGAGGTCCTCCGCGAGCCTGACGATGCGCCGCAGATCCTGGCCGGCGAGGTTCTCGCACGGACAGAAGACGATGTGCCGTGGATCGAAGCCGTCGCCCAGGAGGCCGGCGATGGCGCGCTTCATCGCGACGCTCTTGCCGACGCGCCTTGGTCCCATGAGCAAATAGAGCGCCCCCAGCGCGATGTCGCTCAGAGGTTGAGGGTCGTATGAGCCGAGCGCGTTCAGCCGCGCCTCGCGCAGGTCGGGATCGTGCTGCTCCCAGCCTCTGGGGTTCTGCCACCAGGGGTTGAAGTCGAACAGGTGCTGGCGGCGCTCGAAGTCTCTCATCCTCTCCATGCTACCCGCCGCGTCGTCATCATGACCAAAGCCAATGCTTATGATGACCGCACCCTGAATAAAACCAGTGGTTTTGGGATGCTAGTGTTGCGCAGAACCGACGTTATGCGACGTTGGGCGTTCGCCGCGCGACGCGGGACGCTGACATGCTCGTACGCGGCCCGACAAGCGACGGGGACGCGCTTCGCGCAGTGGTGAGGGAGATCGTCGCGATCCCGCAGCAGGACGGGGTGGGCTTTGAGCCCGCACGCCTGGAAGCGGTGCGGTTGCGGCCTCGGAGGGTGCGTGACTCCTGGCCAGCGGCTCATTCGGCAAGATCCATGCCATGGGTCGCAGCGGAGCGAACGGCGAGGTCTCGATGCAGCTTGCCCTCGAGCCGGAGCTGGCGCCCTACGTGCCGCCCGACGCAGACACCGCCTTTGGCGATGAGGCGCTTGCTCGGCGCGCGAAGGCGATGGCGTGCACCGTGCCGCTGCATCATCTGGAGGCGAACAAGGGTCGGGTGCGAGACGGCGAGTTCAGCGCCTACACCGTTTGGGGGCTGGCCTTCGTGGCAATCGACACTGTCACCGTGCAGATGGACTTCGATCGCGGCGCGGCCCACGGGGTGGTGATCGAGGCGATGCTCCCGTATGCCGGCAGGCAGGCGCCTGAGCGCGATCACGCTGAGCACCGAGAGGTCTGCAAGTGGGTGCTCGACGAGCTCATCGGCACGAGCTCGCAGCGAGAGTTCACGGTCGAATACGGAGATTGGAACGGTGAGTACGTGCGGCGCAGCTTCGGCTTTCAGCTGCTCGTCGAGCGCCAGGCGGCCGATGGCTCGGTCTATCTGCGGGCGACCGATGCTGCCATAAACGTGCTGGTCGGAGCGCTGGACACCGATGTCGAGTCGGCGCAGGCGGCCGCGGAGGCAAAGCTCGAGAACCTCGTGCGTCGCGGCCGGCTATCCGAGGCGCAGTACGCTGCCCTGCAGGCCCGCTACAGAACGATCCAGCTCGGCGAGCAGATTCGCCAAGACGTTGCCGCCACCAGACGCAACCTGGCGACTGTCGATTGGGCGGGAGAGGTCTCGCCCCGGCTGGACGGCGCGCTGGCGCATATCGGCGAGCGTCTCGAAGTCGAGCGGCGCATCGCCGAGAACATCCGTGAGACGCGCGACCGCGCACAGGAGTCCGAGCGGCGTGCACAGGCCGCGAGCCTGATCGAGCTGCTCGAGGAGTGCCAGAACCGCCACATGATCCTGCAACGCAAGCTGATGGAGGCGCGCCAGACCTTTCTCATAGAGCAACAACGCCAAGTCTTCGCGCCGCCCGCCAGCGTGCGTCTGCGCGACATCACCCGCGAGCTGCTGCTGCCCGTGCTCTCGCTCCCGCTCCTCGACGCCGACGCCCCAGCGGTCGGCTTCTTCGAGCGCGTCCTCAGCCCGCGGCCGCAGCGCATCATGCGCCTGAGCACGCTGATCGCCCAGCTCCTCGCCCCGCCCCGCGAGCGCGCCGAGCTCGGTGCCGAGCTGCTGGAGCCTGAGCTGCGCGAGCTGACGCCCTACGAGGCCTTCCCCGAGCCCGTGCGCGAGGCGGCTGAGGCCGTGCTTGCGCAGGTCGAATCGCAGCCGAGGCGGCTGAGCACTCTGCTGGATGCAGCGCTCGATCACTCGCCCGCCACGGCACATCTCGTTGCGCTGCTCGCTCTGCACTCATTCTCGCCCGCGCTCGAGTCGCAGCTGCGCGCAGGAGACGACGCCCCCCTGCTGCTCGCGTGGTCGGATGGCACACCGCTGCCACCGCAACTGCGTCTGAGCGGTGGCGCGCCGGGGGACCTCGCTGTCGCTTCCGCTGGGCAGGCTGGGCCAAGCTTCTGCGGCGACGATCTGCTCCTGGCTCGTCTCGATCTCGCCCCCCATCTCTCCGAGGTGCGCACTTGAGCCTCGCCGAAGACACCGACCAGGCCGCGCAGCTCATCGCCTACGGACTGCGCCCCAAGGTGCGGCCGATCGAGAACCCAGACTACCGCGAGCTCGTGCGTCGCTACCGCCAGCAGGACAGCTTCGCGCGCACGGTGCGCGCCGTGGCGAGCGGCATGGGGCTCGACGTGCTCGACGTCACCGAGGCCGCGGGCGTCGTGCTGGGCGCACGTGAAGGCTCGGCCTTCGCGATGCGCATGGAGGATTACTATCGCCGCACGCGCGAGCGCAATCCGCGCCTGCGAGTGCTGCACGGGCTCGCGCAGCTCGCCATCGCGGCGACCAGCTTTCCGCGGCCCGACGATCTCGAGGACGAAGAGCATGCGCCGCGGATCGCCGTCAACGAGGTCGACGAGTATCTGCGCGACCTCTGTCGCCGCCTCGACGAGCGCCACGCCGAGCAGGAGCTCGACCCACCGGCGGAGGATCCGGGCCTGGAGCGCTCGTGGCGAATGTACGCGCGCCAACCCGAGGCAGCCGCCACCGAGGATCGACGGGCATGGTCAGGCGCCACGCGCCAGGTGATCGCGCGGGCGTTCGTCGCGCTGACCGAGCAGGGGCTGATGCGCAAGGTCTCCGATGCGCTTGGCGGCACCTACCAGCCGACGCCGGCCTATCGCATCCATGTTCGGGAGCTCGCGCGCGAAGACGTCTGGTTCGAGCTCGACCGCATCACCTCCGAGAACGGCCTGTCCCGCTGGTAGTCCCATGTACGAGCTCAACCGCGTCATGCTGCAGTCGATTGGGCCCAAGGGCGCCCGCTACGAGGACGTGCTGCTCGACTTTCGCGATCGCAACGACGATCCGGCCCGCGGCTCGGTGCTGTTTCTCGAGAATGGCGGCGGCAAGAGCGTGCTGCTCAAGTTGATGTTCTCGGTGCTGCTGCCCGGACGCAGGCTCGTCCTTGGCGCCAACTCGAACACCAAGACGCTCGAGAACTTCGTGCTCACGGGAGACACGGGTCACGTAGTGCTGGAGTGGCGCGCGGTCACCGGCGATGGCCAGGCACTGCCAGAGCGGCTGCTCACCGGCAAGGTCTATGAGTGGCGCGGGCGCCAGCACTCCTCCGACTCCGAGAACCTGCGGGAGGCCTGGTACACGTTGCGCGCTGCCGATGAGGCGCTCACGCTCGAGACGCTGCCGGTCCGTGCCGAGCGCGACGGGTCGCACTTCAAGCGCCAGCTCGGCTCCTACAAGGAAAAGCTCGAAGAGGCAAATCGAGCTCATCCTCAGCTTGATCTCGTCTGGACCGACGTGCAACGCAAGTGGGTCGAGCATCTCGACGCCCTCAACCTCGACCCCGAGCTGTTCAAGTACCAGCGGGAGATGAACGCCGACGAGGGCGACGCCGACGAGCTGTTCGCCTTCCGCACCCACGAGGCGTTCGTCGACTTCCTGCTTGGTGCCGTCACAGACCGTGAGGGCCCGAACCAGCTCGCCACCAACGTCGACCTATATGCCGAGAAGCTGCGAGCCCGCGAGCGCCTGCAGCTCGAGCAGACCTTCGTCGAAGGCGCGCTGCAACGGCTGACGCCGCTCGCCGCCGCGGCCAGCCGCCGCGAGATCGCCGCCGCCGGCCTGCGCGATGCGCAGCGCGCGGCGCAGGACGCACACAGCCAGTTCGCCGCCGCGGCGCGCGCGGCCGCCGGCGAGCACGAGCGCCTGCGCAAGCGGGTCGAGGAGCAAGAGGGCAGGGCCCGCACGCTCGACACTCGCAGCCGCGAGCTGCAGGAGCAGTTGCGTGAGCTGCGCCGCCGCGCCGCGGAGTTTCGACTGCAGGCAGCCGATGTCGCGCTTGCCGAAGCCGACGGCGCCCGCTCGGCGGCGCAGCACGAGCTGGCCGCATGGCGGGCGGCCGAGCCGCTCGCCGCCGGGCGCGCCGCCACGGCGCGCGTCAAGGCCCTCGCCGAGCAGCTCCTGGACGCCGAGCGCGAGGCGACGCCGCTGCGCGAGCGCCGCGCGGCCGCGGCGCGAAGCTATGCCGGTGCGCTGCTTGCGCTCATCGACGACGCGCATGCCGCGGCGCAGCGCGCGGATGTGGCGGCGACGAGCAGCTACGACGCCGCCAAGGCCGACGACCTCGCCGCCGGCGCCGCTCGCGAGGACGCGGGACGGCTGCGTGCGGAGCTCGCCGCCGCAGAGATACGTCTGGAGGAGATCAGCGTGGAGCGTGAGCGGCTCGTTGCCGCCAATCTCATACTGCGCGCTCAGAGCCCGGACGATGGCTTGGCGGCGCTTGATGAGCGCAGGCGAGACGCCGAACGACGCGAGCGTGAGGCGAGCGACCACATCGACTCGATCGACAAGCGGCTGCAGGCTCTGAGCCGGGAGATCGCGGACGCTCGCCTGGCGCAGGAGGTGGCGTCCGGTGAGGCGACGCGGCTGGAGGACGCACGTGGCAAGCTGCGTGACCGCGCAGAGCGGCTTGCCGGCTCCGAGCGTCTGCGCGAGATCGCGGCGGTGGAGCAGGTGGATCTCTGGCGGATGGCCGACCCGCTGCACCGGGCGCTCATCGAGGCAGTCGCCACGGCCGAGCGCGACATCGTTGCCCTGGAGCTCGAGGCCGCGGACGACCGTCACGCCGCGCAAGCCCTGCAAGAGACCGGCCGGCTGCCCGCCGCGCACGATGCGCAGCGGGCGGTCGAGACATTGCGGCGCGAGGAGATCGCCGCCGTCTGCGGCTGGGACTACCTTGCCGAGTCAGTCGGTGGCTCCGATCGCGAACGGCTGCTGCGGCACGCGCCAGAGCTCGTGGGCGGCATCGTGCTGACCAATCCCGCTCACCGCGAGCGCGCTGAAGCGGCGCTCGCAAACGCAGCGCTCAAGCCGACCATCGTGCTCGTGCTCGGCGACTCCTCAGAGCTTGCAGGCGCCACTGAGACGGCCCGCGAGCGCTACGTCGTGGCTCCGAACGTCGCCCTGTATGACGAGCAGGCCGGCGAGGACGAGCTCGAGCTGCGAGCGCAACGGCTCGCACGGGTGACTGAGCGTCGCCG
>DAHVAB010000140.1 GCA_027314825.1 Solirubrobacterales bacterium | reverse complement strand
CCGTGCCGCGGACGTTCACGGCGGGCCAGGTCGTCTTCCGCAAGGGCGACGCGAGCGACACCTGCTACGTCGTCCGCTCGGGACGGGCGCGCGCTGTCCGCGAGCATTCCGGCGGGCGCACGATCACGCTTGCGAGCTTCGGGCCCGGCGACATCTTCGGCGAGCTGGCGATGTTCGAGGACGAGCGCCGCTCGGCCACGGTGGAGGCGATCGACGATGTGAGCGCGCTGGCGATCCTCGGAGCGGACATGCGGCGGCTGATGGCGGCGCACTCCGGCATGTCGATGCGCCTGGCGATCGCGCTCGGCCGGCGCCTGCGCGAGAGCAACGAGCGGCTCGCGCGCCAGTCCTTCCAGACTGTGCAGAGCCGCGTGGCGGTGGTTCTCAGGGAGCTGAGCGCCGCTGCGGTCGCGGCGGGATCGCCGGCGGAGGACGTGCAGCTGATCGTCACGCAGGCGGACATAGCCCAGCTGGCCGGCTCCTCGCGGGAGTCGGCGAGCCGCTTCCTCGCGGTGCTGGAGCGTGCAGGCGTCATCTCCCAGGGACGCGGGCGCCTCACCGTCCACGACCCCGGCGCGCTGGACGCCTACGTCTACTGAGCTCCATGCCCGCCGATCGGCATCCTGCGGAGGGCTCACCGCCGACGGTCGAGACCTCGGCGGGCGGCGTGGTGATGCGCGCCGACGGCGCGGTGATCGCGATCGTCCCCCGCCGGCGCGCCGCCGACGGCTCGAAGGTGCTCGGCCTGCCGAAGGGGCATCTGGACCCGGGCGAGAGCCCTCTGCAGGCCGCCATGAGAGAGGTGCGAGAGGAGGCCGGCGTGGAGGTCGAGCCGCTCGGCGAGCTCGGCGAGGCCCGCTACATCTACACGCGCGGGGGGCGGCCCGTGCGAAAGCGGGTGGTCTTCCACCTCTTCGGCTACCTCTCCGGCGATACCGCCGACCACGATCACGAGGTCGAGCAGGCGTGCTGGCTCCCGGCCGAGGAGGCGGCCGTCCGCCTCACCTACGAGGGCGAGCGGGAGATGGTGCGGCGCGCCCAGGAGCTGATCTGCCGCCTTCGCCCGGCGGGCGATCCCGGCGCGCCCTGACGTTGATCCGCCGCCGGCGCTCGAATGTCGATCCCGGCGCGCCCTGACGCTCATCCGCCGCCGTCGCGTGAGGCCCGCCGCCGGCGCGCCCCCCGCCGGGGTCCCGGGCGAGCGCGAAGAACGGTAGCCTGCTGTCTGGTGCAGGTTCTGAACTTCTACTCGACGATCTTCGCCGATGAGCTCAAGCGCGGTCGCAAGACGGCGACGATCCGCCTTGGCGACAAGTCCGGCAAGTACCGCAAGAACCAGCTCGTGCTGGTCACGATCGGCTACCAGTACTCGCCGCGCGAACGGATCTTCGAGGCGGTGATCGACCAGGTCGAGGTGATGAAGGTCTCAGACCTCTCCCCGCGGGACATCAAGCACGATAACCCGGAGTTCCGCCGCCACGAGGAGCTGATCAACTTCCTGGAGCAGATCTACGGGCGCACGGTGAGCATGGACGACACGGTCACGGTGGTCCGCTTCTCCCGGATCGTCGACCAGCCCGCGGGGATGACCGAAGCGATGAAGGGTTTCGGCGGCGCGCAGAATTGAGGTCGGAGGGCCGCATGCGGCCCTCCGCAGGCGGCGCATGCGCCGCCTGGAGGCAGCCGCATGCGGCTGCCTCACGCAAGGCCGCATGCGGCCTTGCGCCGAGCGCCGCATGCGGCGCTCGGGACCAGAGCATCGCCTCGATTGGCACTCTCCGCCCGAGAGTGCCAACTGAGCCTTGAGATTCGGCTGGCCTCGTATATATTTGGAGGTGCGTTGGCACTCTCGGTGTGAGAGTGCCGACAGGGGCGCCCCAGGCGGGCGCCACGGACCGAACAGCACTCTTCGACCAGCGGAGGTCTGGATATGAAGCTCAAGCCCCTGGGCGATCGTTTGATCGTGCGGGCCATCGAGGAGGAGGAGACGACCGCTAGCGGCCTCGTCCTCCCGGATACAGCCAAGGAGAAGCCTCAGAAGGGCAAGGTCCTCGCAGTCGGGGACGGCAAGATCGACGACTCGGGCAAGCGGATTCCGCTCGACGTCGCAGAGGGCGACGAGGTCCTCTACAGCAAGTATGGCGGCACGGAGATCAAGGTGGAGGGCGAGGAGCTGCTCGTGCTTCGCGAGTCCGACGTGCTCGCGAAGGTCGCCTAGCCGTCCCGGCCGCAAGCCGAAACGAAACCGTAATCGCAAAGCCTCAGGCAAAGCGAAGGAGATTCAACGAGAAATGGCACACAAGGAGCTGAAGTACGAGGCCGAGGCGCGCAAGGCGCTTGAGGCCGGCGTCGACGCCGTGGCCAACGCGGTCAAGGTGACGCTCGGCCCGAAGGGCCGCTACGTCGTGCTCGACAAGAAGTTCGGCGCGCCGACGATCACAAACGACGGTGTCACGATCGCACGTGAGATCGAGGTCGAGGACGTCTTCGAGAACCAGGGCGCCCAGCTGGTGCGCGAGGTCGCGACCGCGACCAACGACGTGGCCGGCGACGGCACCACGACCGCCACGGTGCTGGCGCAGATCATCGTCCGCCAGGGCCTGAAGAACGTGGCCGCCGGGGCGAACCCGCTGGCGCTCAAGCGCGGCATCGAGAAGGCGGTCGATCAGGTCGTCGCGAGCATCGGATCGCAGTCCAAGGAGGTCTCCGGCAAGGACCAGATCGCCCGCGTGGCGACGATCTCGGCCGGCGACGAGGAGATCGGCGACGTGATCGCCGACGCGATCGAGAAGGTCGGCAAGGACGGCGTGGTCAACGTCGAGGAGGGCCAGACGTTCGGCATGGACCTCGAGTTCACGGAGGGCATGCAGTTCGACAAGGGCTACATCTCCCCCTACATGGTCACCGACCAGGATCGCATGGAGGCCGTCCTGGAGGACCCCTACATCCTGATCGCCAACCAGAAGATCGGCTCGGTGCGCGACCTGCTGCCCGTGCTGGAGCAGGTGATCCAGTCCGGCAAGCCGCTGCTGATCATCGCCGAGGACGTGGAGGGCGAGTCGTTGGCGACCCTCGTGGTCAACAAGCTCCGCGGCACCTTCACCGGCGTCGCGGTCAAGGCCCCCGGCTTCGGCGACCGCCGCAAGCGGATGCTGGAGGACATCGCGATCCTGACCAAGGCCGAGGTGATCACCGAGGAGATGGGCCTGAAGCTGGAGAACACGCAGGTCTCCCAGCTCGGCAAGGCCCGTCGCGTCGTCGTCGCCAAGGACACCACCACGATCGTGGATGGAGCCGGTGAGGCGGAGGCGATCAAGGGACGGATCAACCAGATCAAGAACGAGATCGAGAACACCGACTCGGACTTCGATCGCGAAAAGCTCCAGGAAAGGCTCGCGAAGCTCTCCGGCGGAGTCGCCGTCGTGAAGGTCGGTGCGGCTACCGAGACGGAGATGAAGGAGAAGAAGCATCGCGTCGAGGACGCGCTGCAGGCCACTCGCGCGGCTCTGGAGGAGGGCATCGTGCCGGGCGGCGGCGTGGCGCTCCTGCAGGCGGCCTCCGCGGTCAAGTCGGATGATCTGGAGGATGACGAGCAGACCGGCGCACGGATCGTGCTGCGCGCTCTGGAGGAGCCGCTGCGTCAGATCGCCGAGAACGCGGGCCTGGAGGGCTCGGTCGTCGTCAACGACGTCCGCAAGGCCAAGAAGGGCCAGGGTCTGAACGCCGCGACCAACGAGATCGTCGATCTCGTCGCGGCCGGCGTGATCGACCCGGCGATGGTCACGCGCTCCGCGCTGCAGAACGCGGCCTCGATCGCCAAGAACATCCTCACCACCGAGGCGATCGTCGCCGAGGTGCCGGAGAAGGAAGGCGGCGGCGGCGGTGGCGGCGGCATGCCGGACATGAGCGGGATGATGTAGACAGCCGCCTGCGCGGCTGAGCGAAGCAGGCGAAGGCCCGGGCCGTCCTCGCGACGCCCGGGCCTTCGCGTCTGAGATGGCGCGTCCTTCAGGCGCCCGTCACCGCGCTCGCCGGCCTTGGCGGCTCCCCGACGTACTTCGCGGTCGGCCGGATCAGCTTGCCCTCCCGCTTCTGCTCGAGGATGTGCGCCGACCAGCCGGCGACCCGCGCGCAGGTGAACATCGGGGTGAAGAGCTCCGCGGGCACGTCGGCCAGGTCGAGGATCACCGCCGACCAGAACTCGACGTTCGTCGCCAGCACCCGGTCCGGCTTGCGCGCCGTGAGCTCGGCGAGCGCCGCCTTCTCCAGCGCCTCGGCGACCTCGAAGCGGGGCGATCTCAACTCGCGGCTGGTGCGGCGCAGCACCCTTGCGCGCGGGTCTTCGGCCCGGTAGATCCGGTGCCCGAAGCCCATCAGGCGATCTCCGCGGTCGAGCGCCTGCTTGACCCACGCCTCCGCGTCGCCGCTGGCTTCCACTTCGTCGATCATCTTCAGCACCCGCGATGGCGCGCCTCCGTGCAGCGGGCCGGAGAGCGCGCCGACCGCGGCTGAGAGCGCCGCCGCGCAGTCGGCGCCGGTGGAGGCGACGATCCGCGCCGTGAACGTGGAGGCGTTCATCCCGTGCTCGGCGGCGGAGGTCCAGTAGGCGTCGATCGCCTTCACATGGTCGGGGTTCGCCTCCCCGCGCCAGCGGATCAGGAAGCGCTCCGGGATCGAGTGGGCCTTATCCACCTCCGACTGCGGCACGGGCGGCTGGCCGGCGCCGCGGGCCGACTGGGCGACGAAGGAGAGCGCCATCACCGCGGCCCTCGCGAGGTCGTCGCGGGCCTGCTCGTCGGAGATGTCGATGACCGGCTGAAAGCCCCACTCCGGCGCGAGCATCGCGAGTGCCGACTGCACGTCGACCCTTGGGTCGCCGGTCCTGACGGTGAGGGGATGCGGTTCGGCGGGATGCAGGCCCGGCTGGAAGCGGCCGTCGACGAGCAGGCCCCAGACCTGCTCGTAGGGGATGGAGCCGACGAGCTCTTCGATGTCCACCCCCCTGTAGCGCAGACATCCGCCGGCCTTGTCGGGCTCGGCGATCTCGGTGGCGAAGGCGACGACGCCCTCCAGACCGGACTGGACCTCGGGGTGCATTGATACCGCGCTCATGGCGATGCCTTTCTGGGCATGGGGCTTGACGGGGGGCGGCGCCTTTTGGACGCGGCCATATGATGCCTAAACCCGATCGAGGAGGAAGCCGATGCCGGATCGCGAGATGATGTTCCGCTCCGCGTTGGAGCTGGCCGAGCTGGTCCGCACCGGCGAGGTCGCCGCGAGCGAGCTGGTGGAGTGCTCGCTGGAGCGGATCGAGGAGCTCAACCCGCAGCTCAACGCCTTCGTGCAGGTCGACGGCGAACGCGCGCTGGCCGCGGCCGCCGCGATCGGGCCGTCAGATGAGCGGCCGTTCGCGGGGGTGCCGATCGCGATCAAGAACAACCGGCCCGTCGACGGCCTGCGCTGGACCATCGGCTGCGAGCTGATGGCCGAGCATGTCGCCAGCTACGACCACTCGGTCGTGCGCCGCCTGAAGGATGCGGGGTTCGTCGTGGTCGGCACGACGACCCTGCCCGAGTACGGGATCCTGCCGACCAGCGAGGCGCGACTGTTCGGGCCGACCCGCAACCCGTGGGATACGGAGCGCTCGTCGGGCGGCTCCTCCGGCGGCGCCGCCGCCGCTGTCGCCTCCGGGATGGTCCCGATCGCGCACGGCAACGACGGCGGCGGCTCGATCCGGATTCCCGCCGCCTGCTGCGGGCTGGTCGGCCTGAAGCCTCAGCGCGGGCGGATCTCCGCCGCCCCCGAATTGGGCGACTCGATGCTCGGCATCGACGGCGTGCTCACCCGCACGGTCGCGGACACAGCTGCGGTGCTGGACGTGCTCGCCGGCTATGAGCCGGGCGATGCGACCTGGGCGCCGCCCCCGGCCGAGCCGTTCGCGCTCTCGGCGAGCCGATGGCCGGTCGCGGAGCGCTCCGGGCCGCTGCGGATCGCCGTGACCACGACCTCCCCGCTGCCGGACGCCGTGCTCGACCCGATGTGCGCGGCCGCGGTCGCGGAGACGGCGGAGCTGCTGCGCAGCCTCGGCCACACCGTCGAGGAGGTTGAGCCGCCCTGGCGGATAGAAGGGATCGCCGACCTCTTCGGCTCGGTCTTCTGCGTCCACATCGCCCTGCAGATCGCCTTCTCCGGCATGGTCGCCGGCCGCGAGCCGTCCGCGGCGGACATGGAGCCGATGAGCTTCGCGATCTACTCGATGGTGCAGAGCCTGACCGCCGTGCAGGGAATGGCGGCGACCGTGCAGCTGCAGGCGTTCGCCCGCCAGCTGATCTCCTTCCTGGAACCCTACGACGCGCTGTTGACCCCGGCTCTGGCCGAGCGTCCGCTGCCGCTCGGCACGCTCGACACCGCGGCGGCGGAGCCGATGCGGACCTTCGCCCGCTCGGGCCTGTTCACCCCGTTCACGCCCGTCTTCAACGCGAGCGGACAGCCGGGCATCTCGCTGCCGATCGCGCAGGGGCAGGACGGCCTGCCGCTGGCCGTGCAGCTCGTCGGCCGGCCGGCCGGGGAGGCGGCGCTGCTCGCGCTCTCCGCGGAGGTCGAAGCGGCCAGGCCGTGGGGGGAGCGGCGGCCGCCGGTGAGCTGAGTCGAGCGCTCGGCCGGGCCGGCGGCGCCGGCCGCCGCCCGCTGCCCGGCCGCCGGGGGGCTGCTCGGCCGCCCGCCGGTGAGCTGAGCGCTCAGCCGGCTCCGAGCACGGCCGCGATC
>DAHVAB010000013.1:6872-16339 GCA_027314825.1 Solirubrobacterales bacterium | reverse complement strand
CGACGCTGCTGGAGGGACTGGTCGACACGGGAGCCGATGCGATACTCGCGAGCGACCTGCTTGCCGAACAGCTAGACATCGACCTGGCCGAGAACGAGGGCGAGACGCCGCACGCGGTTGGCGGTCGGACCATGACGGCCCGTTACAAGACAATCTCGCTGCGCCTGCACCCCCGCGACGGCTCCTTGAGCGAGTACCGCGAGTGGGAGGCTCAGGTCGGGTTCGTGCAGGGCTGGCACAGCTACAGCCTGGTGCTGCTCGGCAGCGTCGGCTTCCTCGACTGCTTCACGGTCACCGCGAGCCGCTTCGCCCAGGCCGTGGCGGTGGAGGATCGCGATGCCTTCGATGAGCGCTTCGGCGCGGTGCTCGCTCCATGACGTGGGAGTTGGGCGCCTCGAGCGCGCCGTTCGGCGTCTTGTGGACCCAGGGGGATATGGACGCCCAGTTTCGCGAGGGCTTCGGCGCTGCACGGTCGTAGGCGCTTCCCACATCCTCCCCACAAACGCCGCGCAAACGACAATGAACTACGCATTGGCGAGGTTCGGTACCGGCCCGCAAACCCGCATCAACACACGGTTCTCGCGGATTAGCCCAACATAGCCCGCGCCCGAAAACGGATCGACAAGGCGGAGGTCACTGGTTCGAGCCCAGTATCGCCCATCCCCGCGCCCCCCGAAGGGGTCGCTCGACCCGGCCGCTCAGCCGGTCCGCTGCACCTCCAGCTCAGGCCCGGCTCGGGGCGTGCCGGCGGGCAGCACCGTGGCCCAGCTGTCGCCGCGCAGGCGCCAGCCGCAGCTCGCCAGGCGAGCGATGATGAAGGTGAAGATCGCGATCCAGATGCCGGTTATGCCCCAGTGCAGAGCGGTGGACGCCAGTGCCACGGGCCCGAAGCCGAGGAGCGCGGCTGCGAGCATCGCCCACATCAGGTAACGGGTGTCTCCAGCGCCGAGGAGTATCCCGTCCAACGCGAAGACCGCGGCGTTGAAAGGTTGCATCAACGCGAAGATCGGCCAGATCGCCGCCAGCCGCGCGAGAACGGTTGGTTGGCTTGTGAAAACATGAGGCAGCAGGCCGCTGAGCGGCAGCATGAGCGCCGAGAGCAGCAGGCCGATCGCGACCGACCAGGCGAGGATGCGGAGGGCCATCCCGCGTGCCCGAGCGGGCTGGCCCGCTCCCAGGTGCTGGCTGATCGTGACCTGCGCGGCGATCGCCAGCGCGTCCAGAGCGAGCGCGAGGAACATCCACAGCTGGAAGGCGATGTCATGCGCGGCCAGCGAGGCGGCGCCGACGCGCGCGAGGATCGCTCCGGCGAGAAGAAACGCTGCGAGCAGAGCCGCCGTGCGGATGAAGATCTCGCCGCCCGTGCCCGCCAGGGTGCGCAGCACCGGCAGGTCGATCCGCCAGCGGACTGCGCGCTCCCGTGCGGCGATGAGGATGAACGCGACGGCGATGCCGCTCTGGGCGATCACGGTCGCCCATGCCGAGCCGGCGATCCCCCAGTGGAGGGCGAAGACGAAGACGACCTCCAGGATCGCGTTGGCGATGTTGCCGATCAGCAGCAGCGCGAGCGGCGCGCGCAGGCGCCCGAGCCCGCGCAGGTAGCCCTGTCCAGCGACCGCGATCAGCGCGAACGGCAGCCCGATCGCGGCGATCCGCATGTACACGACCGCCATCCCGGCGAGCCGGCCGCGACCGCCGAGCAGCCCGATCAGCGGTGCGGCCGCCGCGGCGGCCAGCGCGCCGAGCACCAGGCCGACCAGCAGCGCGAGGATCAGGGTCTGGCGGCCGAGATGCGCGGCCTCGCGGCTCCGCCCGGCGGCGTGCAGGCGCCCGACCATCGGCGTGCTGCCGTAGGCCAGGAAGTTGCACAGGCTCACCACGGTCGAGAGCAGCGTGCCGGCCAGCGCGAGCGCGCCGAGCGGCGCCACGCCGAGATGCCCGACGATCGCGGTATCCACCAACACGTACAGCGGCTCGGCGGCCAGCGCGCCGAGCGCCGGCAGGGCGAGCGCTGCGATCCGCCTGTCATCGGCGTTCAGCCTCGGCCGGGTGCGGGCGCGTCCGGTCGGCGGGCGGCGGGTCTGCTCGCTCACCGGAGGCTCCGCCTGGGGCTCTCAGCCGTGGAGGTATGCCGCAAGGTGCTCACCGGTCAGCGATCCTGCCAGCCGCCAGCCGGCAGCCAGCTCAGCGGGCGTTCCGGCGAAGACGATCCGGCCGCCCTCGTGGCCGGCGCCCGGGCCGAGGTCGATGATCCAGTCGGCGTGCGCGATCACCGCCTGGTGATGCTCGATCACGATCACCGACCTGCCGGAGTCAACCAGCCGGTCGAGCAGGCCGAGCAGGTGCTGGACGTCCGCCAGGTGAAGGCCGGCGGTCGGCTCGTCGAGCACGTATATGCCGCCCTTCTGGGACATCTCGGTGGCGAGCTTCAATCGCTGGCGCTCGCCGCCTGAGAGCGTGGGCAGCGGCTGGCCGAGGGTCAGGTAGCCGAGCCCGACGGCGGCGAGCCGTTCCAGGATCGCGTGCGCAGCGGGCGTGCGCGCGTCGCCGTCGGCGAAGAAGCCCTGCGCCTCGATGACCGGCATCGCGAGCACCTCGCCGATGTCCCTGCCGGCGAGCTTGTGCCCGAGCACCTCAGCTTGGTAGCGCCTGCCTTCGCACTCCTCGCACCTGATGGCCACGCCCGCCATCATCGCCAGGTCCGTGTAGATCACTCCGAGCCCGTTGCATGCGGGGCAGGCGCCCTCGGAGTTCGCGCTGAACAGTGCCGGACCCACGCCGTTCGCCTTCGCGAACGCCTTGCGGATCGGCTCCAGCAGTCCGGTGTAGGTGGCCGGGTTGCTGCGCCTGGAGCCGCGGATCGCGCTCTGGTCGATCGACACCACCCCGTCGCGGCCCGACACGGAGCCGTCGATCAGAGAGCTCTTACCGGAGCCCGCCACGCCGGTGATCGCCACCAGCACGCCGAGCGACACATCGACATCCACGTCCTGCAGGTTGTGGGTGGCGGCGCCCCTGATCTGGAGCGTGCCCGCGGGCGCTCGCACGCTCTGCTTCAGCGCGGTCCGGTCCGCCAGATGCCGACCGGTGATCGTGCCGCTGGCCCTCAGGGAATCGGCGGGACCCTCGAAGCAGACGGTACCGCCGTCGACACCGGCGCCGGGACCGAGGTCGATCACGTGGTCGGCGACAGCGATCGTCTCCGGATCGTGCTCGACGATGAGCACCGTGTTGCCCTTGTCTCGAAGGCGCAGCAGCAGCTCGTTCATCCGCTGCACATCGTGGGGGTGAAGGCCGATCGTCGGCTCATCGAAGACGTATGTGACGTCGGTGAGCGGGGAGCCGAGGTGGCCGACCATCTTCACCCGCTGCGCCTCGCCGCCCGAGAGCGTGGCGGCGGCGCGCTCCATCGAGAGGTAGCCGATTCCGACGTTCACAAGGAACTGCAGCCGCTCTGAGATCTCACGCAGGATCAGGCGCGCGACATGCTGCTCGGTCTCTGTCAGGCTCACCTCATCCAGCCACTGCAGGGCACGCACCGCGGAGAGCGCGGTGAAGTCCTCGATCCGCGTGCCGCCGACCAGCACCGCGCGGGACTCGGGGCGCAGCCGCGCGCCGCCGCAGGCAGGGCAGGGCCGCAGTGACATGAACTCCTCGATCTTCTCCCGCATCCCCTCCGAGTCGGTCTCGCGGTGGCGGCGCTCCAGGTTGGCGATCACCCCTGCGAAGCGAGTGCCGTAGGTGCGGCTGCGTCCGAACCGGTTGCGGTATGTGATCTTCAGCTTCTCGCCGTCGACGCCGTGAAGGAACATGTCACGGTGAGCCTGCGGCAGATCTCGCCAAGGAGCGTCGAGGTCCACCTCATAGCGTTCTGAGATCGCCTGCGCCACCTGCTCATAGTAATTGGACGCGGCGCTCTTCCATGGCAGGATCGCGCCTTCTGAGACCGACAGTGAATCGTCGGGCACGATCAGCTCGATGTCTATCTCCATCTGGGCGCCGAGCCCGGTGCAGCGCTCGCAGGCGCCGTGCGGCGAGTTGAAGGAGAAGATCCGCGGCTCCAGCTCGGTGAGCGAAGGACCGTGCTCCGGGCAGGCGAAGCGCTCGGAGAATGTGAGAACGCTGCCGTCCTCGCTGACGCTCGCCACGCCGGCCGCGCCGGATGGCTCCTCGGGCGCGCCGCCGCGCCGCCCCGCCCGTCCATCCGAGCCGCCAGCCTCCGTCTGAGCCACAGGCGACCCCGTGCCGGCTCCGCCGGCATCACCCATCAACTCGACCTCCACCAAACCGTCGGCCAGGCCGACCGCCGTCTCGATCGAGTCTGAGAGACGCTTTCGGATCTCGTGGCGCATGATCAGCCGGTCGATCACCACGGAGATGTCGTGCTTGTAACGCTTATCCAGGACGATCGACTCTTCCAGCATCCGCAGGCGGCCGTCGATCTTCACTCGCTGGAAGCCGTCCGAGCGCAGCTCCTGCAGCAGCTTGCCGTACTCACCCTTGCGGCCCCTGACGATCGGAGCCATCACCATGAAGCGGGTGCCCTCCCCCAGCTCCATCACCTGGTCGACTATCTGCTCGGCGGAGGAGCCTGTGATCGGGCGACCGCAGATGTGACAGTGAGGCTTGCCGATCCGCGCCCAGAGCAGCCGCAGGTAATCGTAGATCTCGGTGACAGTGCCGACGGTGGATCGCGGGTTGCGCGAGGTCGTCTTCTGGTCGATCGAGATCGCCGGCGAGAGACCCTCGATCGAGTCGACGTCCGGCTTGTCCATCTGCCCGAGGAACTGCCTCGCATACGCGGAGAGCGACTCCACGTAGCGCCGCTGCCCCTCCGCGTAGATCGTGTCGAACGCGAGGCTCGACTTGCCCGACCCGGAGAGCCCCGTGATCACGACCAGCGCGTCCCGGGGGATCGACAGCGAGACGTCCTTCAGGTTGTGCTCCCGCGCGCCCGCGATCGATATCTGCTCGGAGGCGCTCATGCTCGCAGGTATTGTAGGGGGGCGAACTGACGTTCGCCTGCGCGGGTCGCGCAGTCTCACCCTCCGGCTCGGAGCAGTGATGAGAGCCGCTCGTGCTCCTCGCTCTCCGGACCGAGCAGGCTGGCGATCCAGCCGAGCACCTCCTGCGCGTCGATCTCGGTGCCCCAGGCGACCATCTCCTCGATGTCCAACCAGTCCTTGGCTCGGCCGAAGACCGCCTTGCAGACGATCAGGTGCTCCGGTGAGAGGATCGGGATGTCGACCGGGCCGAAGCGCACATCCCTGTGGCATCGCGCCATCTCCTCGTGGATCTGGAGCGTGGCGAAGAACACGTCCAGATACGAGCCGTCCCAGAGCAGCCGGGCCTGGCCGTCGCTCGCGATCGCCTCGCGATCCTCCTCGGCGACACTCACGCCGAGCAGGGCGATCGCGGCGAGCACCGGATCGGCTAGCTGGGGCGCAAGCGTCACGTTCAAGTCGATGTCGGTCGTGGCTCGCGGGTTGCGGTACCACGCGAGCGCGATCGCGCCTCCGAACTGGTGGGCGACCCCCATCGAGTCGAGCCTCTCGTGCAGCTGGAGGATCCGTCCGGCGAGACCGTCCAGACGATGCGCCGAGCTCACCGCGTCGGAGAGCGGCCGGCTCGGGCGATCTTCCCGAGCGGCGGAAAGGCGAGCCTCTGCGCCGGCCGTGGAGGCTGGACCGCCCGTACCGCGTCAACGAAGCCGAGCAGCTCGATCAGCGCCTCGCCGGGATCTCTGGCTCCTGCGGGCGCCTCCCCTCTCGCCGACGCCCCAATCGTTCGCGCCATGCGCCTCGACGCCTCCAGGAACCGCACCCGCGCCTTCGCATCCCCGGCGGGCCCTCTGGAGCCTCCGCCGTGCCCGGCCGCGACACGCACCGGCGTGCGTGATGCCTCCGGCGCGCCCGCCCGGCGTGCGGATGCGAGCACGGCGTGAACGTCAAACGGTCGCCGCGCCCGAGCGCGCGCCCTGGACAGCACCTCCTCGTCCAGAGCCGTGAAGGATGCGAGCGTCCGCGAGCGAGGCCCCTTCGCCGTGTGCACGGACTCTCTGACCTCGAACCTGCCGCCGCCGCGACGCGCGACCACATACGCCATACCCACTACTCTAGCACTCATACCCACTATGTCTCCCACCATGCCTGAGCCGACTCCCCTCCGACCCGCACGCACCGCTGTGCGGCACCCGTCGCCTTCGCGATAACCTGCATGCCCGCAGCACCCAAGCGCCCGTAGCTCAGTGGTCAACGGTTCTCTACGGGGAGCCAAAGAGCGGCGGTCTTTCAAACCGCAGGTCGGGAGTTCGATTCTCCCCGGGCGCACTCTTCAAAACCCGCATGGTTGTGCGGGTCTTGTGCTTCCGTGGATCCCGCCTTTGAGGCGCTCGACGGGCGCGGTACCACGCTGCCGGCCGATCTTCACGCTCGGCACGATGCCTCGGCGCGCCCAGTCGGCGACCGTCGACTTCGGCACGTGCAGCAGCTCGGCCACCTCGGAGACCGACACCGGATCAACGCACGCGCCCAGCATTACCGCGCGCAAGGCGCGACCGTCACCCGCACGGTCGCGATAACCGGCGGCTGGCAGGCAAGCAAGGAGACCGCCTACGTCGAGGCCTCCCGTGCAAGGCACGGCACAGACTGGTATGTCTCACGCGCAGACCTCTCCCACGCCGCGGCCTGCGGCGGCTCGTCAACCGCACACCCGACCTGACGATCGACCGGTAGGCGAGCGACCTCACGCCGTCTCCGCGCGTGGGCACGCAGCGCAATTCGCACCGACGCACCCTTGCCGATCGACATCCACGCGTTCGCCTCCCCACGACGCTGCGCCCAACGGCACGACGATCAGGCCGTGCTTGATGAGGGCTGCCGCGCCTTTGCGCATTGGCGGTCACGGGTCGTAGGTGCCGTAGCAGTCGCTTGCCGGTCCGGCGGTGAAGAGCGGCCCGATCGGCCTGCCGCCGGGTTTGCTTGTGTCAGGTATCCGGCGCCGGTGGCGCCATCGCGAGCCGGATAACGACTTTCGTGGCCGCCCCTGGTCTTCAGGAACGTCGTGTGGAGGATCACGGCATGTATCTGATCAGGTACTGGCTGCCTTCCTGCCCGCTTCCTTCTTCACAGGTGAGGTAGAAGACGGCCTCTCCGTTCGGGCTGCTCGCGATCGGTTCCAGATCCAGTTCCCCGGAGCCCTCCAGGCCGCAGTTGTGCAGGCTCGGTGCGATTCGTCGCGCCCTTGAGAAGGGGCGACCGGGCCGAGCCGTAAAAGCGACCAGGTCGAACTCGTTGGGGTGGTGCGCGACATCGCCGCGGTTGATCAACAGCGAGCGCCGATGGGAATCGACCAGACCGACAGTGTCGTAGATGGCTTTTTCGGCGCCATCACCTACGGTGAGCCTCCTGCCGAAGCGCCCGAACACGCTCCCGCGCCGAGCGTAGATGCGCGTGCGCAGCGTGCTGGAGTCTTCCACGCTCCAGACTGCCAGCACGAACCGGCGCCCGCCTGCGAACACTTCGACGCCGTATCCAAAGGCCGGTACAGACATGATCCGGCGGGGACGGAGGAAGCGGCCACCGGCTGTGATGGCCATCAACATGAGCCTTTGCGCGGTCCCTTCCGGCCCGGAGAGGTAGGCGAACAGAGTGTCGCCCGCCCCGTCGTGGGCGAAGCCGACGCCGTAGCGCAGCCTGCGCACACGCCGCAGATGCACAGCTGGGCGGGATCCGCCCGCGAGACGGCGGCTGGCGACGCCCACCACGTCTCTGTCCTGCAACCAGCTCGCGACCGGCCGCCCGTCCGGGGTGAGGTGCAGGTTGAGCAGCGACGGCCCTTTGCGCGCGGCAACGAGCCTGACGGTGTGAAACGGGCCGCCGAGCCGGCCGAACGCCTCTTCGACCTGGCCTGGTTCGAGTTCTTCTTCTTCGTATTGGCTGATGGGTCCGCCGCCGCGCTGCCAGACCGCGGTGAGCATCCCGTCTGCGACCACGACGCTGAGTTCTCCCGGCTGGTCGGAGGAATCCGCGGGCGTGAGCGCGGGAGATACCGCCTGAGCCTCGGGCGGCCTCTCGCCGAGCCGCCAGGCCGCGACGGCAATGTGGAGGCAGCATCCTTCGGACTGGCCGTCTGTGTACTCGACCGCCACGGCGACCTCTCCGCGATCATCCAGAGCAATCGTCGCGTAGACCCCACCCACATGGGCCGGCACGCCGACCGTCCACGAATGCTCGATGCGCCCCGAACGCGCCAGCCTGGTAACCACAGCTCCCGCCCGAGTGCCATACGCACCGACCGCCTGCCCACGATCGTTGACCGCGAACTGCCATATCGTTTCCCTTGTCGGCAGGCGCACCGGCGCCGTGAAGCGACCGGTGAACGCCCAAGATGGCGACGCCGAGAAGGCACCGACCAGCATCGTCAGCAGCAGTAGGCTTGAGAGGGATCGTCTCATCGCTGATCAGACACGGCGACGGTAACAGAGTCGCGGCTCCGCCCGGATCGCGTCACCCGATCCCGCTGACAGGCACCGGAACGAGGCTGTTCTCGGTGCGGCCGTCGCCGAGCTGGCCCGATCCGCCCGCGCCCCAGCATTCCACGCTGCCGCCCGCGAGCAGCGCGCAGGATGAGACGACGCTGCCACCAGGCTGCACCGCCGACCCGGAGAGCCCCTCGACCTTGACCGGCGTATAGCTGTATTCGTAGTTGCCGTCGCCGAGCTGGCCGTTTTCGTTGTAGCCCCAGCAGTAGTCTTCGCCGCTTGAGATGACCGCGCATGTGTGGGCGTAGCCGGCGTCTGCTATCGCGGTGGCGCTGCTGATGCCGCTCACGGGCTGCGGGGTCGTCTCGATCGAGGTGCTGTTCGGCGGGTAGCCCCAGCAGTCGATATGGCCGCTGGAGAGCAGCGCGCACTCGAACTGGATGCCCACTGTCACTGCGGTGGCCTCTTCGATCCCGCTCACCGCTTCTGGCGCCAGGCTGTCGGTCACCGTACTCGACGCCGGAGTGACCGACAGCGTCGTCGCGCTGCGTGACGCTTCGCGTCGCTCACGATCACCGGGTCGGCGGCGGACCAACTCGCGCACCCGCGGCTCCGCGCAGGCGGCGTAGGAGTGAAGCTGAAGCATCAGGCAGTAGCGGTCTGTTGCCGGCAGACGCTGCAGGCGAGTCCCATCGCCGTCAGCGTGTCCTGGCATCCTGGCACAACGCAGGCGGTCGGCTGACCGCGTAGCGTCTCGTCACGGCCGCGATGCGACGAGCCAAGCCCACCCCACGGCATGATCAGAGCCTCGACAGAGGAGGCGCTGGCGGCTACGCTGATAGCGATGAGACCGGTCGAGTACTTCCAGAGGTTCAAGGACGGGGAGAGGCCGGCGCTGGAGAAGCTGGGCCACCCGGCTTCCCCACACTCGACGACCTCAAGGCGGCCAACCGCGCCATCCACGACGACGCCGGCCAACCAGAGG
>DAHVAB010000013.1:0-6863 GCA_027314825.1 Solirubrobacterales bacterium | reverse complement strand
GGCCACCCGGCTTCCCCACACTCGACGACCTCAAGGCGGCCAACCGCGCCATCCACGACGACGCCGGCCAACCAGAGGTCAGGAGAGCGGGCCAGACCTGCTGGCTAGGGCACCAGCAGGGTCCGCCGGCCGACCAGCACCGTCTGCGTGCCCGGCGAGCGACCAACCCCCGCGCCGGGGAACATGTTGCTTTCGGCGCTGCGCCTGTAGGTGACTTCGATCTTGAACCGGCCGTGGCAGGAGTAGCTCACCTGGAAGCGCTGGCGGATCGCTTCGCCTGCGCGCACATCCCTTGAAACGGGTCCCACCGATGTATACCCGCACTTGCCCGGCGGGCCGGGCACGTGCACCGCGATCCAGTAGCCGGCATTCGCGCTGGCAACCGCCACGCGCGCCTTGAAGCTCACGCGCAGCAGCCGTTCACCTTTGGTGTGGCCCACCGTGACGGAGACCGGCGCCTTCACGGCACTGTCGCTGAGAGGGCTGAGCGTGGACGGAGCGTTCCCGACGGCGGGACATGTGCGTTGGTGTGCGGGACCGCTCGACGCGCATTCGATCACCCGGCCGCCACGGTAGGCGATCTTCACGATCCGTCCGCCGCCGACGTTGCCGCTCGTGTATATCTGAAGCGAGCCGACGTCATGCGCGTTTGCCGGCAGCGGCATCACGATCAGGTACGCACCATAGGGCGCTGCGGCGGGAACGCTTCTCAGGCGCCCTTCGTCGCGGTAGTAGACGCGCTGCGCCTGCGGACCCGCCAGACCGGCCATCAGAAGCCGCTCATCGCGCCGCGGACATACAGGCATCCGTGCGCCGCGGCCGACTCGCCGCGGCTGCCCTTCAGGCGCGCACCCGCCGTTGTCAGCTTCCCCTCCGATCAGCGCGCTCGCCGGTATCCCATCCACGACCACCGCGGCGTACGCATCGCCGTTGCGACCGACCGTCGCACATGGATAGGCGGCTTTCAGGTAGTCGCTCGGCAACGGGTGAAACAGGCCGTCATCGCCGAACGCGCCGTCCTTGCCGATCACGCCGATCTGACCGCGCACCAGCCGACCGAACTGCAGGCATCCGACGCCGCGCGTGCTCAGCACATATCGAGCGCCCCACGGGGGTCCCCCCGCCGGGTCCGGCGTCGCGATCGGGAGCAGGTGCACGCCACCGGGGCGCGGCACCCCATAGTCGCTGCGAGGCGAGAGCGGCGCACCCCGCCCAAGGTGGACCGGGGCGCCGCTGAGCAGGCCGCTCGCCGCGAGCGCGATCCCGGCGCTCAGCACGAGCCCGCCGGCGAGCAGCACGGCGGCCAGCGAGGAGCGCCGCCGAGAGCTGAGCCGACGCTCCCGCCGCGCGCCTGCGAGCCGGCGCGCCACACCGCGTGGAGCGCCCGCCCCGTCCTGGCTGCCATCGGTCCGCTCACGGTGGCGGCGCACCGCATCGACCAGCTCCTTCTCAAGTTCCGGCACGATCGTCATCCCGATTCCTCCAGTCGACCTCGCAACGATGAGAGCCCGCGACTCACCCGCTTGCGCACAACCGCCTCCGAGCAGGAGAGCTCGACGGCGATCTCCCTGTATGAGCGCTCCAGCAACACGCGCTGACGGACAGCCGAGCCCTGCTCCGGCGGCAACTCGGCAAGCAGCTCATCGACGAGCGTCTCATCGAACCTGCTCGCCTGCTCCTCGACGGTCGCGATCAGCCGATCGTCCAGACCGATGGCAGCCATCCCCAGCCGCGCCCGCGCGCTGCTCTGCACCCGTCCCCTCTTCAGGGAGTCGGCGAGCACATGCCGGGCGATCCCGAACAGCCAGGCTCTGCCCCGCCCAAGCGTGCCATCGAAGCTGGCCCGCGCCTCAAACGCCCGTGCGAACGTCTCCGCCGCCAGGTCGACGGCGAGATCGCCGCGCCCCGCCGCGCGCATGAAGAAGCCGAGCAGCACCCGCTCGTTCTCACGGTAGAACCGCGCGAACCCCTCAGGATCACCGAGATCGGCCTCACCGGCGAGCCGGCTGATACGCATGCCCTTCCATTCGATTATCGCGCGCCGATTGTGACCTCTCCCCTATCGGAAAGCGACGCCGGCCCGGCGCCTCGAGCTGCCTCATGAAGCATCTGGTTGCTCCGCAAGGTCAAGCGTGCCGATTCCGAGGATGCTCACCGCCGGGGCGGAGGGGAGCGACGAAGCCGAGGGCCGGGGAAGCTGGAGGCTCACGCTGCTAGAGACCGTGAGCGGCACGAAAAACCTCACCGCAGCAAGCCGCCCGCCCACCACGCTCACCGGCCGAACCTGCGCGCGCACGCCCGCCGCCGCACCTGCTCTCACCACTCGCACATGTGCTCCGCGCCGCCTAACATCTTGGCTGGCGTTGACGGCTGGTTGTCCGCTTCGAGTCAAGGCGACGCTGGCGCGACCGGCAACAGCAGCGCCTCTTGGCGACTCTCGCTGATGGTCACGTCAAAGCGAAGCATCAGATCGGCTCGCCCCCATAACGCCTGCTGGCAGCCTTGCACGAAGAACGGCTGCATCTCAAACGGGTGGTCGGGCAGCTCTGGCACGTATGCAGTCGACGGCTTGGACGCTTCCGACATCGACATGCTTCCTGCCACATGGCTGCCCTCCACGCGGACAAGGTCGCTCCGGCCGTAACCGAGCAGCGGCGCGAAACCGGCCGGCAGCACTGTCCGGTCCGCCCCGGAGTCGATCAGCCCTGGGATCATGCGTGCGTGGCCGCGAGGACCGGTGACGTGCACGAAGAGGTAGGGGCGAACGCCGCCGAGTCCCAGCTCGCGGTAAGGCACGACCAGCGGCTCGGGCATCCTCGCTGCCAGCTCTCAGGCCGATCCGACTCGTCCTACAGGATGTAGATGCCGTCGGTGCGATCCGGCACCGGCATCAGCAGATCGTCATCGCGAACCTCGCGCATGTCGCGCAGTTCAACCGGGTCGAGCGCGCTCGCGATCACCTTGCCGTCGCGAATCGCGACCCAGCTGCCGGCATACTCGCTCAAGCTCTCGCGGATCGCGAGATCGGCTTGGTGGATCACGGCCAAAGTCCTCCCCCTCCTGTTGGCGGACATGTTCGCGAACGCATCCTCATGGAGCAGATTCTAGAGCGCCAGCGGACGGCATGACGGGCTCAAACGCCCGCGTGAACGCCTGCGCCTGCTCGGAGGCCGGGCGGGCGTGCAGGTAGCGGCTGGTGGTCTCAGTCATGCGATCTCGGCCCCCCTCGGTGAACTCTCAAACCGCAGGTCGGGAGTTCGATTCTCCCCGGGCGCACTCTTCGAAACCCGCATGGTTGTGCGGGCTTTCTAGTTTCTGGGCTCGGTGCGTCGGCGCGATCGATGGGCGCGGTACCACTTCGCGGTACCATTCTGGCCGCGATGTGCACGCAACCTGCGGCTCAGCTCGCCTCGGCGTGCAGCAGCAACGCTTCGGTCTGCCGGCGCACGTAGAGGCGACGGCGGCCGATCTTCACGCTCGGCACGATGCCACGTCGCGCCCAGTCGGCGACCGTCGACTTCGGCACGTGCAGCAGCTCGGCCACCTCGGAGACCGACATCACGTCGGCGGCGGTCAGGCTCTCGGGTCGGGTGGCCATCATGCTCCCGTGCCGCGCCCTCGCGTTCGCAGGATTCTCGGCAGGACTCCAGCGGTTGGTAGGTGGATGCTCATCGGGATATATGACCGCGAGAAGCAAGAAGCGGCCAGGGAGTTGCGCGTCCACAGCAAGCCGCCGCCATCCCGGAGGCCGGTGCGGTCGGGTTCGACCCGGTCGAGGCAGGGGTCGGCGCCGGGGTCGATGGAGGCTGGACGCTCACATCCATATCTACCGTGAGCGGCGAAAACCGGCCAAGATTTCTCACGCCGCCCGCTGAATCCCATCGCCGAGCGAGCCGCCCGGCCGGACACGCTCACCGTCGCTCCTGCCCGCGCCAGCGGACGCCGCGCACCTGCGCGATCGGCCACTGCCCGCGCACTGCTGACCGTCCGAGCACCGGCCGCCCGGCCAACCACGGCACACCGGGCCGCTGCGCTGCCGACACAGCAGCCAGCCTGGATAGACCAGATGCACGGGCGTGCGGACACAGCAATTGCTGTGCCGAAATTCGTTGGCCGGTCTCGCGTGCTCGCGGTAAGTAGGTATGTGATGACCGCGCAGAGCATCGACGCTTCGTCCGGTGGCGGGTATGCCCGGTATCTGGAGGGCAAGACGCTGGCGCCGGAGCCCGGTTCGTACTACTTGACGCCCGAGGGGGAGCCGCAGCAGCCGCCCGGCGTGTGGCTGGCAGCGCCCGACACGCTCGCCAGCTTGGGGATCGACGGGAAGCGCGTCGACGGCCCCGATTTCGTCGCGTTGATGGAGGGCCGGCACCCTGCAAGCGGCGGCTGGCTGCGACGGGAGGGCGCCGGTGGCGGCCGGGGCGGCGGGATCGACGTGACGATGAGCGCGCCGAAGAGCGTCTCGGTGGCGTGGGCGCTCTCTGACGAAGAGGGCCGCTGGTGGATCGCGGCGGCGCACTCCCGCGCGGTCGCCGAGGCTGTCGCCTACATGCGAGAGCAGGTGCCTGTCGTCCGCGGCCGCCGCGACGGGCAGGTGATCGAGGAGCACGCCCGGGATCTGCTGGCCGCGGAGTACCGGCACACCACCGCCCGCGGCGTGGAGGATGGGCGGCTGCCGGACCCGCATCTGCACAGCCACGTCGTCATCACAAGCGCTATCCGTGAGGATGGCCGGGTGGTGGCGGTCGCTTCGCGGCCGGTGTTTCGTGCCGCGCGGGAGGTCGGCGCGTTCTACCGCTCCGCGCTCGCCGCAGAGCTCGCGGAGATGGGGTTCCGGATCGAGCCTCGGACCGGCCGTCACGGCCGCTACTTCGAGCTCGCCGAGATCGACGACGGGTTGAAGGACGCGTTCTCGCGCAGAAGCCGTGAGGTTGCGCACGCGATCGAGCGGTTCCGCGCCAAGTTCGCCCGCGCCCATGAGCGCGGGGAGCTGCGCCGCGTCAAGCGGGACACGCGGCGCGCGAAGCGGCCGATCGACCGCGGCGACCTCGACCGCGCGTGGCGGCAGATCGCAGAGCGGCACGCCCGCGAGCGCGAGCAGGCCGACCGTGATCTCTCGCACGACACGCTGCACGGCGAACACGCACGCGGTGCTGGCGTGCGCCTTCCCGACGGGACGATCTCGCTCGCGCGGATCTGCCGTTGGAGGATCTGGTCGAGCAACGTTTGACAGAGCACGCGGCGACGTTCACGCCCGGCGAGCTGCGCGCGACCGTGCTCGAGCAGTCCACCGGCCGGCTCGCCCCGGAGAAGGCGCTGCGGCTCGCCAAGCAGATGACCGAAAGCCGAGCGGTGATCCCGCTGGAAGGCGGCCGCATGACGACGCTCAAGCTGCGCGCACGGGAGCAGCACGTAGAGCGAAAGCTCCTCGGCCTGGCCGCGCCGGCCGGCAGGGATCTCGGCGAGCGGGCCCGCACCCATGCCGCGGACAGGGTCGCGGAGCGCATCGGCGTGCGCCTCACAGGCGAGCTTCCGACCGTCGAGCTGGCCGAGATCAAGCGCACCAGCAACCCCGCCGAGCAGCGCGCATGGGCCGACCTGCGCGCAGGCCGCTCCGAGCGCGCGATGGCGCACTACCGCGCACAAGGACGCCTGCACATCCACGACACCCGCGAACAGGCGATCGAGCGCGCAGTCCAAACATGGGGCCGGCTCACCCGCGAACACGACTCCTCTCAGGCGCTCTTGATCTCAGACGCCTCAAACGTGGAGATCGACCGCATCAACGCCAGAGCACAGCACCTGCTCGCCCAACAGGGCAGACTCGGCACCCGTGAGCAGCCGATCCCCGGCACCCACTACGGCATCCGCATAGGAGACCGCGTCACCCTCACAGACCACCGCGAGACCGGCAGGCCGCGCGTGGAGAACGGCAGCCGCGGATACGTGCTCGACATCACCACAGACGCGCAGGCCACGATCCTCTTCGACATAACAGGCGACGCGCGCACCCTCCAAGGCGACCAGCTCGCCTCGGTGCGCCTCGCCTACGCGCAGCACATCCACCGCGCCCAAGGCGCCACCGTCGAACACGCTCTCGTCGTCACCGGCTCCTGGCAGGCCAACCGCGAGACCGCCTACGTCCAAGCCACCCGCGCCCGCAACGCCACCAGCTGGTTCGTCGGCCGCGACGACCTCGGCACAGACGGCCAAGACGCCGACCGCATCGCCCGCCTCGCGCAACGCATGCGCCACAGCCGCGCACAGACCCCGTCGCTCGCCCGCTCACCGGCAGAGCCAGGACGGCACGACCACGCGCTCCACCAGGGCCTGCGCCCGCACCCCCTCGGCTACCTGCACCGCCTCACCGGCCACAGCCGCCACTCGTCACTCCCGCTGCCCGGCGAGAACGACCCCTGGCAGGCGCCCTCACGCGCAATCCGCGGCCGCGGCCGCGACCGCGACACGGGAATCGACATCGGACGATGAGCCAACAGCCCCCCAACGGCCTCCTCACCGCCGCCGACGTGATGAGCGTCTCCGAGGTCGCGGAGCTACTGCACGTACCCCGCTCCACGATCTCCGACTGGGCACGCCGAGGCATCCTCCCCAGCGTCAAGATCGGACGACGCCGACTCTACGTACGCCAGCACATCGAAGCCGTGCTGCTGCAGGCGGACGCGCGATAACCGCGCCGACATGCTGGTGCGCAGCGGCCGATGGGGTAGCGTCCGCGCCGATGAGCGCGCCGAGAGTCGACATGCAAGTGCTTCGCGCCGAGGTGGCTCGAGTCGCGCGCGGATCGGATGTGATCGACCGCACGCTTGAGATCGTCTCCCTCGTCGACGCCGTCGCAGCGCCCC
>DAHVAB010000139.1 GCA_027314825.1 Solirubrobacterales bacterium | reverse complement strand
ACGGCCGGAGGCCTCCGCTGCGGCGGTGGAGGCGGCCGCAGAGCGCGCCCAGGCGCTCGAGTTCATAAGGGAGCTGCCCGACGGCTTCGACACGATGGTCGGCGAGCGCGGGCTCACCCTGTCTGGCGGGCAGCGCCAGCGGCTAGCGATCGCGAGAGCGCTCCTGATCGACCCGCGCGTGCTCGTCCTCGACGACGCGACCTCCTCCGTCGACGCCTCGACCGAGCAGAAGATCAAGGCGGCCATGCGCGAGGCGATGCAGGACCGCACGACGATAGTGATCGCCCACCGGCTCTCGACGATCACGCTCGCGCAGCGAATCGTCGTGCTCGAAGACGGCGCGATCGCCGCAGCCGGCGACCATCGGACGCTGCTGGAGGCCTCACCCCTCTACAGGGAGATCGTGCAACGGGGCAGCCCGACGGCGGAGAGGATCTTCGCCGAGGAGGAGCTGGAGGACGACCTCGCCGCCGGCGACGGCGCACCGGCGCAGGCGGAGGGGGCGGGCCGAGCATGAGCGCGATGGGACATGGCGGCATGGGCCGCGGCGGGGGCGGCGCACCGGCGCAGGCGGAGGGGGCGGGCCAAGCATGAGCGCGATGGGACATGGCGGCATGGGCCGCGGCGGGGGCGGCGGCCGCGGGCCAGGCGGGCAGAGGCACGCCGATTGGGACGGCTCGCGCCCAAGCAAGGTCAACCGCATGCGAAACCTGAGGGGCCTGATCGCGCTGCTCGCGCCCTACCGGGCGCGCTCCGCCGCCGCCCTGGCGGCGCTGCTGATCGGCACGGCCGCCTCCCTGGCGCCGCCGCTGCTGGCAAGGGAAGCGATCGACAAGGGCATTCAGCACCAGGACTTCGGCACGCTCGTGGTGATCGTGATCGCGTTCCTGGTCGCGGCGATCCTCGCCTCGACGATGACCTTCGCTCAGACCTACCTCGTCGGCTGGGTCGGCCAGCGCGCGCTCGCCGACCTGCGCCTGAAGATCTTCACTCACCTGCAGTCGCTGCCCGTCGGCTTCTATGAGAGCCGCCCGACGGGGGTGCTGATATCGCGGATGACCAACGACGTCGAGGCGCTGGACACGATGGTCACAGACTCGGTCGTCACCCTCTTCGAAGCGGGCCTCACGCTCATCGGCTCGATCGGGATCCTGCTCTACCTCGACGTCAAGCTCGCCCTGCTCACGTTCGTGATCTTTCCGCTGCTGATCGGCGGCTCGCTGTGGTTCAGGATCGCCTCCGCCTCCGCCTTCCGGCGCACGAGGGAGACGATCGGCGCGCTCACCGCATATCTCCAGGAGTCGCTCTCCGGCGTGAGGGTCGTGCGCTCCTTCGCCCAGGAGGGCCGCCACGAATCGCAGTTCGCGCAGGCCAACGCGGAGAACCGAGGCGCGAACATGCGGACGGTCGTGCTCAACGCACGCTACTTCCCGGCCGTCGAACTGCTCTCCGGCCTCGCGATCGCGGGCATCGTCGCCTACGGCGGCTACCAGGCGATCGAAGGCCGCATCACCGTCGGCACCGTGGTCGCCTTCGTCGCGGCGCTCTCGTTCCTGTTCAACCCGATCCAGCAGCTCTCTCAGCTCTACACCACCTACCAGTCGGGGATGGCGGCGCTGGAGAAGATCTTCCTGTTGCTGGACGAGAAGCCGAGCCTCACCGATCGACCCGACGCCGTGCAGCTGCCGGCGGTGGTGGGCGAGATCGCCTTCGAGGGCGTCTCCTTCGCCTACGGCGCGAGGCCCCGCACGCGCTCCCGCCGCGGCGAGCGCAGCGCGAACGGGCACGGGCGCTCCGGGCTTGAACACAAGGACGCCGCCGAGCCCAGCTACGTCCTCCATCAGGTGGAGCTGCGCGTGGGGCCCGGCGAGACGCTCGCGCTCGTGGGCGCGACGGGCGCCGGCAAGTCGACGATCGCGAAGCTGCTCGCCCGCTTCTATGACCCCACCGAGGGCAGGGTGCTGATCGACGGCCATGACCTGCGCGAGGTCAGCTCCTCCTCCCTGCGCTCCCAGATGGGCATCGTGCCGCAGGAGGCGTTCCTCTTCTCCGGCACGATCCGCGAGAACATCGCCTTCGGGCGCCCCGAGGCCAGCGATGAGCAGGTCAGCGCCGCAGCGGCGGCGGTCGGCGC
Source organism: Solirubrobacterales bacterium (assembly GCA_027314825.1). Taxonomy (GTDB): domain Bacteria; phylum Actinomycetota; class Thermoleophilia; order Solirubrobacterales; family Solirubrobacteraceae; genus Palsa-744. Next base: position 4,641 of record DAHVAB010000139.1, on the reverse strand, counting down.
GGACGATCTGATCGAGTCGCTGCCCCAGGGCTATGACACGCAGATCGGCGAGCGCGGCTCCCAGCTCTCCTCCGGGCAGCGCCAGCTGATCGCCTTCGCCAGGGCGCTGATCGCCGACCCCCGCATCCTGATCCTCGACGAGGCGACCTCAAACGTCGACTTGCACACCGAGGCGAAGATCGAGTCGGGCATGAGACGCCTGCTCGCGGGCCGCACCGCTGTGGTCATCGCCCACCGGCTCTCCACGATCCGCCGGGCCGGCCGGATCGTGCTGTTGGAGCACGGTCGCATCGTCGAGCAGGGCACCCACGAGGAGCTGATCGACGCCGGCGGGCGCTACAGCGAGCTCTACAGCGACTGGGCGGCGCAGGCGGCGGCGTAGGGGCTGCGCCGCGCAGGCGGCGGCATACCGCGGCGGCCTGGCATGGAGGGTCACTCGGCCCTGGCCGCGTGCCATCCGCCGTCTGCGTCGCGCCACCGCCGCGCGGAGCGTTCCGCAGGCGGTCAGAGCAGCTCCGGGACGAGGATTCGAACCTCGATCTCCCGGTCCAGAGCCGGGCGTCACTGCCGTTGGACTATCCCGGAACGGAGCGTCCAGCCAAGGATATAGGTTCGCTGAGACACTCCGTCCTAACCGGATGGGAACATCTGTTCCCATGTCGACCCGCGACACGGTCCTGCATATGCTCGCGCGCGGACTCTCACAGGCGGAGATCGCCCGGACTCTGGGCGTGACCAAGAGCACGGTCTCCTACCACGCGCGCCGCCTGCACGAACCGGACGCGCGCTTTCGACGTCGATACGATTGGCAGGCCGTGCAGGCCTACTACGACGAGGGCCACACGGTCGCGCAGTGCGCATCGCGCTTCGGGTTCTCGACCTACTCCTGGCACGCGGCCAAGCAGCGCGGAGTCATCCTCGCCAGGCCGAACGAGATGTCGATCGATCGCCTACTGGCGGGCTCCTGCCGCGATCGCGGTCACCTCAAGCGCCGGCTGCTGAAGGCCGGCCTGCTCGTCCAGCAATGCGGGCAGTGTGGGCTGATCGACTGGCGCGGACGGCCGCTCGCGCTCGAGCTGCACCATCTCAACGGCGACGGGCAGGACAACAGGCTGGAGAACCTGCAGCTGCTGTGCCCGAACTGCCACAGCCAGACCGACACGTGGGGCGGGCGCAACAGCCGGCGGCCTGCCCGCAACGGCACCTCGGAGGGCGGTGCGGCGCCCGCGTCAAGGCCCACGCGGACCGCTCGCCCTCAGGCCCCGGCCCGCGTCCCGTTCGGCGCGAAGTAAGCGGTGATCGCCTCCTCCAGGCCCGGGTCGAGCACGAGCAGGACCTCGTCGCCGGCCTGGATGACCGTGTCGCCCTTCGGGACGAAGCCGGAGCCATCGCGCAGCACGGAGATGATCAGGCTGCCCTCCGGCAGCGAGATCTCTGAGACCTTCACCCCGATGACCGGCGCATCCGCGCTGACCTCCAGCTCGATGATCTCCAGCCGCTCCTCTTCCAGGGCCAGCAGGTGCACGAGCCCGTAGCGGGGCACCTCATGCTCGATCAGGCGCAGGATCAGGTCGGTGGCCGAGACGGCCGGCTGGATGCCCAGCAGCTTGAAATGGTCGTGGTTGCGCGGATTGTTCACGCGGGCGATGATCCGCTCGCAGAGGTACTTGGCCTTCGCGACCTGGCAGACGAGCATGTTGTCCTCGTCGTCGCCGGTGACCGCGATCACCAGGTCGGCGCGCTGGATGCCGGCCCGCTCCAGCACCCACAGCTCGGTCCCGTCCCCATATTGGACCGCGTGCTCGAAGTCCTCCTCCATCGCGAGGTAGCGCCCGCGGTCGGACTCGATCAGGGTGACCTCGTGGCCCTTGGAGATCAGCTCGCGGCCGAGGTTGCGCCCGACCTTGCCGGCTCCGACGACGATCACATACATGACTGGCAGCGCTCCACTGCCCGGACCGGCTCGAAGGACGCGATCGTGGCACCCATCGCTAGACGTGCTCCACTGGCCGGACCGGCTCGAAGGACGCGATCGTGGCACCCATCGCTAGACGTGCTCCACTTCCAGCGCCTGCTCGAAGGAGGCGATCGCGTACTCGGCCGGGGAGATCGTGTGCAGCCCCTGCTGGCGATACCAGGCGGCGCGGGCCGGGTCCATCACCCGCACGATCACCTTCTGCACCCCGAAGCGCTTCTGGGCGATCTGGGAGATGATCAGGTTCGTGTTGTCGCCGTCGGTGGAGGCGATGAACACCTCGGCGCGTTCGATGCCGGCCTCCACGAGCGCCTCGGTCTCCAGCGCGGTGCCGACCGTGAACAGGCCGCCTTCCTCCTCCCAGCTGTCGCGTTGTCCGGCGTCGAGGCGCTCATGGGAGAGGGGGTCCTCATCCAGGACGGAGACCTCATGCCCGGCGGCGAGCGCCGATCTGGCGACGGCGGAGCCGACCCGGCCCGCTCCCACGATCACGATGAACATTGCCGGGCAGGTTAACGGGTTGCCCCGACGCGCTCGGTCTCATGCTCGCCGGCCGGCGGCGCGGTCACGATCACCCGGCAGGATGCCTTGCCGATCACGTACTTGGTGATCTCCCCCACGAAGTTCTCCAGGCTCCCGGCTCGCCCCCCCAGCCGCGCGCCGCCGCGGATCCGCGACGGCTCCTCGGCGCCCAGCACGATCGCCTCCACCCCGCGCCGGCGCGCCTCCTCCACGATCGCCTGCCCGGCGCGCCTGGTCCGCACGATCGCGGTGGCGACCTGAACCCCGGCATACTCCTCGCCGACCGCCTTCGCCCTGGCGAGCGCCTGCCGCGCCTGACGGATCTGGGCGTCCGGCAGCCGCGCGTCCAGCGGCAGCGACATCGGGATCTCGAAGATCCACAGCGCCTCCAGCGTCGGGCCCTCCAGCTCGTCCTGCAAAGGCTCGCCGGAGACGAGCAGGGCCGCCGTCTGGACGATGTCGTCGTCGATCGCGCTGCCGAGCAGCGGCACCAGGATCGAGCTGTAATCGTGCTCGGCCGGCTGCTCGGCGCTCAGCATCTGCGGCGCGACCCGCACCCTGGCGAGCAGCGAGGTCTCCTGGGCGCGGCGGTAGCTCACGTAGAGGATCAGGCCGATCGCCAGCCAGCCCAGGCCGGCGTAACGGGCCTGTACGTGGACGACCATCACCGCCACCCAGCCGGCGGCGAAGATCACCGCGGAGACGGCCGCCGGCAGCGGCAGCTGCCCGGAGCGGAAGCTCACCGAGAGCGGCACCCTGAAGGCTCGGGGGCGGTCCGGCTCGCTGTAGCGCAGGCGCACGATCGAGATGTGGGCGATCGTGAACGCGAGAGTGGCGCCGAAGGCGTAGAGGCCGACCAGGAATTCGAGGTTCTCCGGCACCACCAGAGCCGCGGCGATCAGCCCGGCGAGGACGATCAGCACATACGGCGTCGAGCGCCGCGGGTGCAGCCGGCCCAGGCCGCTCGGGATCTGACGGTTGGTGGAGAGCGTGTACGCCAGGCGCGAGAGGCCGAGCATCGCGGCGTTCGCCGCCGCCACCAGCGTCAGCGCGGCGATCGCGCCGACGAGGTATTCGAGGGTCTGGCGCAGCCACGCCGGATGCATCTGGGCGACGATCCCGATCACCGGGTCGCCGACGTGGGTGCTGCCCAGGGCGGTATGGCCGTCATGGACCGGCAGCGCGCTGATCGCCACCAGCCCGATCCCGAGGTAGGCGACGAGCACGAGGATGCTGCCCGTGCCGAGCAGCCTTCGCAGCGCGCCGCGCCCGACGCGCACCTCGCCGGCGACGCCCGCGGCCGACTCCAGGCCGGTGAACGCGACGGTGGTTATGGTCAGCGCGAAGATGATGCTGCGCCAGGTGGGCGCCGTGCCGAGATGGATGCCTTTCGCGATCTCCCCCGCGTTGAAGAAGAGCGCCAGCCCGATCGCGACCACCAGCAGCTGCAACAGCAGCGCGATCAGCACGAGCACGCCGATCCTCGCCTCCCGGCGCATCCCGAAGCCGCGGATGTTGCCGAGCACCACGAAGGCGATCAGCGCGAAGGAGAGCAGCAACGCCTCCACCTCTCCGCCCAGCGGCCTCCAGAACACCTTCAAATACTGCGTCGCCGTGTACGTGGTGACGGCGATCAGGATCATGTAGTCGAGCAGCATCGCCCAGCCGGCCACGAAGCTGACAAGCTCGTTGAAGGCATGGCGGGCGAAGACGGTCGCCCCGCCCCGTTCGGGGTGCAGCGAGGCGCCCTCGACATACGTCATCGCGGTCGGCAGGAAGAGGACCGCGGCTATCAGGAAGACGATCGGCGTCAGGCCGAGGGCGTGGCCGGCGACCACGCCGAGCGAGAAGTACACCGCCGCCGCGGCGGCCGAATACACGATCGCGAACAGCGCGGGAGAGCCGATCGAGCGGCGCAGCACCGACTGTGAGCGGGCAGCGATCTCGGCGCGGCGCGGATGGGCGCCCGCACTCTGCGCCCCACCGCCACCCGCGCCCTGCGGGCCGCCGCCGCCCATCCCGTCCCCCGGGCCTCCGTGGCCCGCACCCGCGGCCGGGCCGCCGCCGCCCGGACCCTCCACCGGCCCGCCGCCGTCCGCCGGGCTCACGCCCCTCGACCCCGGCGCGTCTCCACGTAGAGCCTG
>DAHVAB010000138.1 GCA_027314825.1 Solirubrobacterales bacterium | reverse complement strand
CGAGCGCGAGCTTTGCGTGGTTGCCCATCGAGATCCACATCTTCGCCCCGTTGATGAGCCAGCCGGTGTCGGTCTTGACCGCGCGGGTACGCTGTTTGGCGGCGTCCGAGCCGGTGTCGGGCTCGGTCAGGCCGAAGCAGCCGAGCCACTCCCCGGAGCAGAGCTTGGGCAGGTAGTGCTGCTTCTGCTGCTCGGTGCCCCACTTCAGGATCGCCGAGCAGACGAGCGACGTCTGCACCGAGACGACGGTCCTCACCGACGAGCAGGCGCGGCCGATCTCCTCGACGAGCAGGCCGTAGGAGATGTAGTCCAGGCCGGCGCCTCCGTACTCGCGGGGCACGATCGCGCCCAGGTATCCCTGCGCGGCCAGCTTGCCGACCAGCTCGAGGTCGAAGCGGTGCTCGCGCGCGTTGATCCTGGCCCGCTCGACGATCTCCTTATCGACGAACTCTCGCGCCGTCCTGCGGATCAGGTCCTGCTCATCGCTCAGATCGAAGTCCATACCCCGTCATCTCCGTTCTCGCCTCGGTGGGTGCGGGCGGACGCTATCGCTATTCGGCGGGCGGGAGCTTCGGTGAGCGCCACGCGGCGCTCAGGCGCGCGGCCAGCTCGCCGGGCAGGCGGTCGATCGGGAGCCGCTCCTGGGCGAGGCTGTCGCGGTCGCGCAGCGTGACGGTCCGGTCCTGCAGGCTCTCGTGGTCGATCGTCACGCAGAAGGGAGTGCCGATCTCGTCCTGGCGACGGTAGCGGCGGCCGATCGAGCCGCCCTCGTCGTACTCGCTCTGGCAGACCGAGCGCAGCGCGGCGTGTACCTCCCGGGCCAGCTCCGGCTGGCCGTCCTTGCGCACCAGCGGCAGCACCGCTGCCTTGACGGGAGCCAGTCGCGGGTGAAGGCGCAGCACGGTCCGCCGATCGCCCGCCCCCTCTCCCTCGCCACCCACGATCTCCTCGTCATAGGCGTCAACGAGAAACGCCAGTGTTGCGCGGTCGGCGCCGGCAGCCGGCTCGATCACCTTGGGCACGTAGCGCTCGCCCGTGGCCTGGTCGAAGTACTCCAGCTTCTCGCCGGAGTGCTTGGCGTGCTGGGTCAGGTCGAAGTCGCCGCGGTTGGCGATGCCCTCCAGCTCCGACCAGCCGATGGGAAAGAGGTACTCGACGTCGCTGGTCGCGGAGGAGTAGTGAGAGAGCTCGTCGGTCTCGTGTGCGCGCAGGCGCAGGTGGTCGGGGCGGATGCCGAGCTCGACGTACCAGTCAAAGCGCGCCTGCAGCCAGTGCTCAAACCATCTCTCGACATCCTCTGGCGGCACGAAGAACTCCATCTCCATCTGCTCGAACTCGCGCGTGCGGAAGATGAAGTTGCCAGGAGTGATCTCGTTGCGGAAGGACTTGCCGACCTGCGCGATCCCGAACGGCGGCTTCTTGCGGGAGAACTGCAGGACGTTCTTGAAGTTGATGAATATGCCCTGCGCGGTCTCTGGGCGCAGGTAGGCGGTGGCGCCCGACTCCTTGACCGGCCCGATCGTCGTCTCGAACATGAGGTTGAAGTCGCGCGCGGCGGTCAGATCGCACTCCTCGGTCTGCCCGGGGTGCTTGGAGGGCTTGCGCCCGCAGGCCAGATCGCCCAGATGGTCGGCACGGAAGCGCTGCCCGCAGGTGCGGCAGTCGACCAGCGGATCGGTGAAGCCGGCGAGATGCCCGGAGGCCTCCCACACCTTCGGGTGCTGCAGGATCGCCGAGTCGAGCGCGACGATGTCGTCGCGCTGCTGGAGCATCGCGCGCCACCACTCGTTCTTGACATTGCTCTTCAGCAGAACGCCGTAGTGGCCGTAGTCGTAGGTGGATCCGACGCCTCCGTAGATCTCCGAGGAGGGAAAGATGAACCCGCGCCGCTTGCAGAGCGCGACGATCTTCTCCATCGTGACGGAGTCGTTCTCTGAGGCGCCGGCTCCGCCGGCGCTGCGTGGGTCGCGCTGTGCGCTCACTGGGCGTGCGTTGCTGTGATGGGCATGCGTGTCGGTCCTCGGCGAGGTGGCATTGGGGGCGGTCGGCGGCGGCGAGGCTCGCCGCCGGAGCCTCGCATGGTATTCGAGCGGTGCGGCCGACACAAAGAAACTGCCCTTGACATATCTAGGCAGATGTGGTTTCCTTGCGGGTGGGATGGCTTGAAGCTATCTCCTCCGGACGGGCGAAGATGAGCAGGGTGTGATGGCTGCGCACTCGCCCACACGTCTCGGGGTTGCCTCGGATGCCGTTACCCCCAACCTCTCCGGCGGTGTTCGAGCCACTCCGAATCGTGTGGGCCAAGCGTGCGAGGTCTCCTCATCGGGTGCCGTGGCTGCGGGCCACGGCACCCACCGTCCGGTCCCCGGCTGGTGTCGGGGGCACGCTCGCCGGGCTGCACAGGTAACGCCCATTACGCGGCCGGTGGCCTGGACGCACCGCTCGGCGTGGCGGCGGTCGCCGCGCTGCGCAAGAATGGCCGGCCGATGGCGAGGTTGCTGATAGTGGGCGGAGGCGCGCGCGGACGCTGGCTGGCGCAGCGGATGGGTCAGCAGGGCCACGTGGCGCGGATACTCACCCGTGACGAGGCCGGCCGCGCGGCGATCGAGCTGGCGGGAGCAGAGTGCTTCATCGGCGATCCGGGTCGGCTGGCGAGAGTGACCGGCGCGCTGGAGGGCGTCACCATCGGCTGCTGGCTGCTCGGCTGTGCCAGCGGCGGGAGCGAGGAGCTCGCCGACCTGCACGGCTCGCGGCTGGAGGCGTTCATCGCCAAGACGGTGGACAGCACCGTGCGCGGCTTCATCTATGAGGCGGCCGGGAGCGTCTCGGCAGAGCTCCTCGCGGGCGGCGGCGCGCTCACACGGCGCCTCTGCGAGCGCAATGAGGTGCCGTTCCGGGTGATCGAGGCCGATCCCCGCGAGCAGGAGGCGTGGCGGGAGCAGGCGCAGCGGGCTGTGCTTGAGCTGTTGGGGGTACGCTGAGGGGCGCCCCGGAGGCGCCGCTCGACGGAGCTCTCGCTGGTCGCGGTCCGGGTGTGCGCCGGGCGGGTCGCCCTCGAGGCGATCGCGCTCAGAGCAGCGGGGCCAGGCGCTCCAGCAGGTCCTGCAGGATGCGGGCGGTCGCGCCCCAGATCGTATGGCCGTCGAGGATGTAGGCGTCGGTGTCGAAGGTGATGCCGCGGCGGGTCATCTTCGTCAGCGCCCTCGCCCGCGCGAGCCGGCGCAGCGGCAGCTGCAGGACCTCCTGCACCTCCTGCGGTGAGAGCGTGAAGCGGCAGTCGGGGTCGATCGCGCCGACGAACGGGTGGATCGCGTAGCCGGTCACGAACGTGGATGTCGGCGCCAGCGCGCCCGCGGGGCTCACCTCTGCGGCCGGCAGCCCGATCTCCTCCTCGGCCTCGCGCAGGGCGGTGTGCAGCAGGGAGGCGTCCTCGGGGTCGCGGCGGCCGCCCGGGAAGGAGATCTCACCGGCATGGCGGCGCAACTCCGAGCGGCGGCGGGTGAGGACCACGTGGGGCTCGCCCGCAGACAGGTAGATCGGTACGAGCACGGCGGCCTGCACCAGGCCGTCGACGAGAGGCCGGCGAGGCTCGTCGGTCGGCGCTGGGCCGTGGCCGGTGGGGTCGTCGCTGCTGGCGCTGCCGTCGAGCAGCGCGCCCAGATCCCGGGCCAGGCGCGTCGCGGCGTCCATCCGGGAGCGTTCCTCCTGGCGGTCAGGCGGCGAGGTGGACGCGCTCGACGTGTTCGTTGAACATCACCTCGCCGTCGAGTGTGCGGTGCACCGGGCACTTGGCCGCGATCACCCGCAGGCGTTCCACCTGCTCGTCGGAGAGGTCGTCCGGCAGGCGCAGGGTGAGGTCGAACCGGGTCGGCGTGCCACGCTCAGCCGGGGAGTAGGAGACGTCGACCTCCACCTCGCCGATGTCCCAGCCCTTGCGGTTGGCGTACATCTCCATGGTGATGGCGGTGCAGGAGGCGAGGCTCACGGCGAGCAGCTCCTGTGGGTCCGGACCCTCGTCGGTGCCCCCGGCCTGCCGGGTCTCATCGACGACGATCTCGTGTCCGCGCACCTGCACCGCGTGTCTGAGCGTGTGCTCGCTGCGCCGGGCGGTTGCTTGCATTGTTGTTAGGTGTCCCATCTCGGTCATTGCACTGACGCCGGAATCGTAGCGCGGCGGCGCGCGGTCTCAGAAGAGCGGGTTGATCAGCAGGCCGGTCAGGAGCTTGGGGAAGAAGTAGGTCGACTTCGGTGGCATGCTCTCGCCGGCCGCCGCCACGTCGCGGACTGCCGAGACCGGGGTCGCCCGCATGAGGAAGGCGGCGTCCTGGGCGCCGGAGCGTACGAGCCCGATCGCCTCCGCCGCATCGCGCGCGTACCAGAGGCCGTTCAGCTCGGAGATGTCCTCGTCGGTCATTTCGAGCGCGCCGCGGAGCAGCAGGGCCTCCAGCACGCCCGTGTCCAGATGGCGGTAGGCCGCCGAGCGGCCCGGCAGCGCCTCGTCGGCGATCGACTGGTCCTTGAGCGTCAAGAGCAGAGGAGTGCCCCGCCAGTCCAGGTAGCCGAGTTGGAGTGGGCCGGCGCCGGCCGCCGGGGCGAGATCCTCGACGGGGACCTCCTCTGAGGGGAAGTCGCGTTCGATCGCGCGCAGCAGAGCCTGGAGCCGCTGATCGGTCAGGCCGCTGAGCAGGCGATGGGTCGGGAAGACGGTCAGCCCCGGGTCCTCCAGGGCGACCAGGCAGGCCAGGATGTAGCGGTGCGGCCCCTCGCCGCCCACCTCCTCCGCGTAGGTGCGGGCGGTCTCGTAGCGGTGGTGGCCGTCGGCTATCAGGAGCTCGGCCTCGCGCAGCGCCTCCTGTGCCGCCTCGATCCGCTCCGCTCCGGCCACTCGCCAGATGCGGTGGATCGTGCCGTCCTCGTCGGCGACCTGGCCCACGGGCTCCTCGGTGCCTTCCGGCGCCAGCGCGTCCCATGCGGCATGGGCGGGGTCGGAGTGCAGCGCGAATATGGGGGAGAGGTCGGCCCGCGTTGCCCGCATCAGGCGCAGGCGGTCCTCCTTCGGCCCTGCGTGGGTGCGCTCGTGCGGGCGCACCCGGCCGGCGCCGTATGGCTCCAGGCGGATCCGCGCGAAGAAGCCGCGTCGCGTCCTGGCGATTCCGTCGGGCCCGGTGTACTCCTGCGTGTGGGCCCATAGTGCCGGCGCCTGGTCGCGGCGGAGGATGCCATCCGCCTGCCAGCGGGCGAACGTCTCGCCGGCCGCCCGGTAGGCCGCGGGTATCGGCTCGTCGACCTGCCCCTGCTCGCCCAGCCGGCCCTCCGCGGAGAGGAGGGGCAGATCGAGGGCGACGATATTCTGCGCCGAGCGTTCCAGCAGGGCGGCGCGCCGGGCGGCGGAGATGACGTCGTAGGGCGGAGCGGTGAGCGCGGAGAGCGGGCCCGCGACGGAGGTGTCGTAGCGCAGTGCGCGCAGCGGCTGAACGTCGGCCATGCCAAGCTGACCCTACCGAATCCGGGTAAGGGTATGGCGCTGCCACAGCGCCAGGAGCGGCACGTGAGCTCGGCGTCGAGTCCCGGTCCGCACCTCGCATGTGCGCGCGCGCCGGCGTGCGCGCCGGCACGGGCGCTGACGGGTGCGCATGCGCGCCGGCACCCGTGCCGAGGTGTGCGCCGGCGTGGGTGTCGACGGGTGCGCATGTGCGCCGGAATGTGCGCCGGCACGCGCTGTCATCGGCCGGGCTCGGCGCGCGCGCGGCGGCGCTAGACTCGCATTGCGCACGGGGCGTGGCGCAGCCTGGTAGCGCGCAGCCTTTGGGTGGCTGAGGTCCCCGGTTCGAATCCGGGCGCCCCGATTCATTCCCTGCTGCTTGGCGAAGTCCAGCAAGTACGGGCCAAGACCCGGACCAGCAAGCGGGATCGGTGTCGGCCGTCGCGCCTTTGGTTGTGCCCCTTCGCCGGTCTCGGCTCCCGCGAATCCGCCGCAGCGGGCGCCGGCTTCCCCGCAAGTCCCCCGCAGCGGGAGCCGGTTCCCCGCAAGTCCCCGGCATGGGACGCTGGTGCCCGTCACCGAAGGCGCTCGAGCGCACCGATCGCTTGCTCGCCGCGGATGAGACGGTGCAGGACTTCTGGCGCTGGGCGTTCTCTGACCTGCGGGACAGGACGCAGCGGGGAGTCCTCGCCGAGCTCCTTGTGGCACTGGCGCACGGGCGCACGCACGCCGACCCCGTGCCGTTCAGCGACCTGCGGGCGGCACCGTCGAGATGCGGCACCGCTCCATCTCCGGCACTGCGCCGCTGGGGCGATGCCCGCACGTGATGGTCAAGCGCCCTCAGCACCATTGAGACGACGCGATCTGCACCTTTGGGACGTCGTGCCCGGCACTAAAGATCTGCAACCCTGTGTGCAGGCTCCTTGAAGGGGGAGAACATGCGAGCACGGCGTGGGCGCCCGACGCCCGATCGTCTAGCGGCTTCCGGAAGTCAAGGCTCAGGTGAGCGACCGGCGAGGTACCCGGGGTCGCCGCGGCCGTGGGCGCTGACAGGCCGGGTTGGGCGCCGCCCGGAGGCGATCGGGGAGAAGATGCTCGCCGACCTCGCCCGGGATGGTGACGGGCGCGCGTTCGCGCTCTTGGCCAGCAGGTATCGGGCGCCGCTGCGTCGCTACTGCCTGCGGCTGGGGGTGCCGGCCGACCGCGCCGAGGATGTGCTGCAGCAGGCGTTCCTGGAGGCCTGGGCCGCGCTGCGCGGCGGTGCGGAGGTGATCTCGCCGAAAGCGTGGCTGTACCGGATCGTTCACAACCTCGCGGTCGACGATCGCCGGGCCGCCGCGCGGATCGCGAGCCTCCCGGACGGCCGC
>DAHVAB010000137.1 GCA_027314825.1 Solirubrobacterales bacterium | reverse complement strand
GGGCGCACCGGCTGGCGGTCGCGGCGCGGGCGGCCGAGGAGCGCCTGGCCCGCGACCTGCACCGCGCGCCCAGCGCTACCGAGGTGGCCGCGGACCTGGGGGTGTCCACGGCCGAGCTCGCGGCGGCGCTGGAGGCGGCGAGGCGCCCGGCACGCGTGAGGGCCGCCGTCGCGACGGGCGGGCGCACAGCCTGCGGCCGCACAGCCTGCGCGCAAGGATCGGCGCGATCGCCTCGCTGCTCGTGGTGGGCGTGGTCGTATGGCTGATCGTCGCGCTCTTCCAGCCGTTCCACGGCGCCGGCTACGGCAGGGTGATCGTCGATATCCCGCAGGGCACCTCCGGCGGCCAGGTGGGGAGCATCCTCGCGCGCGACGGCGTGGTCTCGTCCGGCTTCTTCTTCGAGGTGCGGGCGTTCCTGGACGGCAAGCGCGGGGAACTGCACGCCGGCCGGTTCGTCCTGAAGCACGAAATGAGCTATTCGGCTGCGCTCGCGGCCCTCACCGGCGCAAGTGCCAAGGTCGCCGTCTCCAAGATCGTGATCCCGGAGGGGTTCACCCGGCCGCAGATCGCGGCGGCCGCCCGCGCGGCGCACCTGCAGGGCGACTACATGAAGGCGAGCCTGCATGCGAGCGGCTTCGATCCCCGCTTCTACGGCGCTCCCGCGGGCACGCCGAACCTGGAAGGCTTCCTGTTTCCGGCCACCTACGATGTGGAAAGCCACGGCAGCGTGGGGGCGCTGGTCTCAGACCAGCTGGAAGCGTTCCACGAACGGTTCACCGACAGCTTCATCCGCAGCGCGCACGCCCTCGGGATCACCTCCTACCAGATGCTGATCGTCGCCTCGATGGTCGAACGGGAGGCGAAGCTGCCGCACGACCGCCCGCTCGTCGCCGCCGTCATCTACAACCGTCTGCATAGGGGGATGCCGCTGGGGATCGATGCGACGATCCGCTTCGCGCTGAACGATTACTCCAAGCCGCTCACCGAAGCGCAGCTGCACAACCCCTCTCCGTACAACACGAGGCTGCACAAGGGCCTGCCACCGACGCCGATCTCCAATCCCGGCATGGAATCGCTCGAAGCGGCAGCCAAACCGGCCCACGTCGGCTATCTCTACTACGTGGATGGCGCCGACGGCTGCGGAGACCTTGTCTTCGCCAGCAGCGAAGCCGAATTCGAAGCGGACGCAGCCCGCTACCGCGAAGCGCTCAGCGCGAACGGCGGCCACCTGCCGGCGTGCAGGCACGGCGGGTGAGCGCCTCTCCGCGCCTCGGCGTGCTCGGCTGGCCGGTCGCCCACAGCCGCTCGCCGGCGATGCACAATGCCGCGCTGGCCGCGATGGGCCTGGCCTGGCGCTATCAGCGCCTGCCGGTGCCGCCGCCCCTCTTCGCCGAGACGGTGAGGGCGCTCGGCGGCGCCGGGTTCGTCGGGGCCAACGTGACGATCCCGCACAAGCGGGCCGCGCTCGCGCTGGCTGACGCCGCCACCGAGGCGGCGCGCGAGATCGGCGCCGCGAACACGCTCAGCTTCGGCGCCGACGGCACGATCGCGGCCGAGAATACCGACGCCCCCGGCCTGATCGCCGCGCTGCCGCCGCGGGTCGCCGGCCGCAGCGCGATGGTGCTGGGAGCTGGAGGGAGCGCCCGCGCCGCGGTGTGGGCGCTCACGCGCGCCGGCGCCGAGGTCACGGTCTGGAACCGCACCGCGGAGAGGGCGGCGGCGCTCGCGGAGGAGCTGGGCGCGCGTGCGGCGATCAGGCCGCAGCCGGCCGAGCTGCTGGTCAACTGCACCTCGGTCGGACTGGGCAAGTTGGCCAGCGAGGATGAGACGCTCAACCATCTTGGCCTGAGCGCCGATCTGGTGGGTGGGTATGCCCACGTCGTCGATCTCGTATACAGCGACACCGGCCCGACCGCTCTGGTCGAGGCGGCTCGGCGCCGCGGCGCCACCGCGCTGGACGGGATCGAGGTGCTCGTCCGCCAGGGCGCGCTCAGCCTGCAGGTCTGGACCGGGCGTGAGCCGTCGCTGCGGATCATGCGCGAGGCGGCGATGCGCCCGCCGGCCGCCATCTAGCGGAGCGACCCCGTGAGCGCGACGCCGGGCCAGGACACCCCGGATCTGCATGCGATCTTCGGCCTGAACGGGGATCCGGCGGTGAGGCTCGCCGAGCCGGAGGAGGAGGAGGGGGCGGCGCCGGCGGAGCAGGGGGCCGCGCCGGAGATGCGGGTGGCGTCGCAGGACGGGCGCGTCGGGTCGCCGGATGGGCACCTGGCGCCGCCGGACCTGCGGTTGGGCGCGCCGGAGGTGCAGGTGGCGGAGGTGCAGGTCGCGCCGCCCGAGGTGCCGCCGCCGGCGGTGGACGGCCAGGCGGGCGCAGGGGTGGGCGCGGCCGGGCGCCCCGGGGTGACCCACCCTTCCAGGCGCGGCTCATCGGCCCGCTTCCTGACCGACGTGATCGTGGATATGGGCCTCACCACGCGCGAGCAGGCCGACGAGGCGATCGAGTCTGCCCGCAACACGGGCACGACGCCCGAGCGCGCGCTGTTGGAGAAGGGGATGCTCACCTCCGACGGGCTCTCCAGGGCGCTCGCGGAGCGCTACGGCCTGGACCATCTCGACCTCAACGTGTTCGGCGTCGACATGGGCGCCGCCAACCTCGTCGGCACCTCGGCGGCGCGCCGCTACCAGGCGGTTCCGGTCGCGTTCATCGACAAGCGCACGCTGCTCGTGGCGATGAGCGACCCCTCCAACGTGCTGGCCGTCGACGACGTGGCGATCATGACCGGCTACGACGTGCGGGTCGCGGTCGCTGCATCAGAGGACATCGCCGCCCTGATCTCCCGTCTGGATCGGTTGGAGGACGTCGTCTCCGAAGGCGATCCGAGCGCGGGCGAGGAGCCGTTCGACGCGCAGCGCGCCGACGTCGTCGACCTGCACGAGAACGCCGACGACGCTCCGGTCATCAAGCTCGTCAACCAGATCGTCGCCCAGGCGGTCGAGCAGCAGGCCTCCGACGTGCATCTGGCGCCGGAGGGCGGTGAGACGCGGGTGCGCTTCAGGATCGACGGCGTCCTGCAGGACGTGACGACCGTCACCCGCAGGATGGCGCCGGGCGTCGTCTCCCGGATCAAGATCATGGCCAACCTGAACATCGCCGAGAAGCGCCTGCCCCAGGACGGGCGCGTCGGGCTCACCGTCGACGGCCGCCACGTCGATCTGCGCGTGGTCACCCTCCCGAGCGTGCATGGCGAGACGGTCGTGATGCGCATCCTCGACAAGGACTCGGTCGTGATGAGCCTCCAGAAGCTGGGGATGGCCGATCACGAGCGCGACCGCTTCGAGAAAGCGTTCAACGAGGCTTACGGCGCGGTGCTCGTGACCGGGCCGACCGGCTCGGGCAAGTCGACGACCCTGTATGCGGCCCTGCAGGAGCTCAACCGCCCGGAGAAGAACATCATCACCGTCGAGGATCCGGTCGAGTACCAGATCGAGGGCCTCACCCAGGTCCAGGTGGCCAGCAAGGTCGGGCTAACCTTCGCGGCCGGGCTGCGGGCGATGGTGAGAGCCGACCCGGACGTGCTGATGGTCGGCGAGATCCGCGACCATGAGACCGCCCAGATCGCGGTCGAGTCGGCTCTGACCGGCCACCTCGTCCTCTCCACGCTCCACACCAACGACGCGCCGACCGCGATCACCCGCCTGGTGGAGATGGGGATCGAGCCTTTCCTGGTCGCCTCCGCCCTGCACTGCGTGGTGGCGCAGCGGCTGGTGCGCACGCTCTGCTCGACCTGCAAGCAGCGGACGATCATCTCCGCCGAGGTGATGCGCCAGAGCGGCTACAAGGCGGTCGTCGACCTGGAGGCCTACGAGCCGGTCGGATGCGGGCGCTGCGCCGGCAGCGGCTACAAGGGTCGGGCCGGCATCTACGAGGTGATGATGATCTCCCCGGAGATCCGCACCCTGGCCCTGGAACGGCGCCCGGCCGACGAGATCCGCGACGTCGCGATCCGCCAGGGCATGCGCAGGCTGCGCGACGACGGCCTGGACAAGGTCCGCGCCGGGCGCACCTCGATCGCCGAGGAGATGCGCGTGCTCGGCACGACCTGATCGGTGCCGGGCTTACGGCTTGCTCCGCTCAGCCCGGGCGGATGGCTTGAGCGGGGTCGGCGCGAGGTCGAATCTTCGTCCACGCCTCTACAGCCTCCGCTCATCGCGGCCGATGCGCCCCACGATGAGCATCGACTTCGCCGAGATCCTGCTGGAGGTCGTGGCAAGGCGGGCCTCCGATCTGCACCTGAGCGCGGGCGCGCATCCGACGGTGCGCGTGCGGGGAAGGCTCTCGCCGCTGGAGGAGTACCCGAAGCTCTCCGCCAACGACACGCGCGAGATCGTCTACTCGATCCTCACCAACGACCAGCGTCAGCGTCTGGAGACCCACTGGCAGCTGGACTTCGCCTACTCGATCCCCGGCCAGGCCCGCTTCCGCGTGAACACCTACTTCCAGCGCGGCGCGATGGGCGCGGCCTTCCGCCTGATCCCGTTCGGGCTCTCCTCGATCGAGGAGCTGGGCCTGCCACCGGCGGTCCACGAGTTCACGCGCCGCCCCCGCGGCTTCGTGCTCGTGACGGGGCCGACCGGCTCGGGCAAGTCGACCTCGCTGGCGGCGATGATCGACGCGATCAACACCACTCGCGACGAGCACATCATGACGATCGAGGATCCGATCGAGTTCCTGCACTCCCACAAGCGCTGCCTGGTCAACCAGCGCGAGCTGGGCTCCGACGCGCAGAGCTTCTCCGACGCGTTGACCGCGGCGCTGCGCCAGGATCCGGACGTGATCCTGGTCGGCGAGATGCGCGACCTGGAGACGATCTCCACCGCCCTGACCGCCGCTGAGACCGGCCATCTCGTCTTCGCCACCCTGCACACCCAGGACACCGCCCAGACGATCGACCGCGTGATCGACGTCTTCCCCTCCCACCAGCAGGGGCAGGTGCGGGTGCAGCTCTCGGTCGCCCTGCAGGGGATCATGACCCAGCAGCTGCTGCCGACCGCCGACGGCTCCGGCCGCGTGGTCGCCTGCGAGGTGCTGGTGCCGAGCCCGGCGATCCGCAACCTGATCCGCGAGGGCAAGACCCATCAGATCTACTCGACCCTGCAGACCGGCTCCTCGCTCGGCATGCAGACGATGGACGCGGCGCTCGCCTCGCTGGTGCGCCAGGGCAAGGTCACCCAGAAGCTCGCCGAATCGCGCTCGACCTCGCCCGAGGAGCTGCGCCGCCTGCTCGGCTCCGCCTCCCTGGCGGGAGCGTCGCGGTGAGAGCCCGGTCCCACATGACCGGCGCGGTGGGAGAGTCGCGGTGAGAGCCCGGTCCCTCATGGCCGGCGCGGCGGGAGCGTCACGGTGAGCACCTTCGTCTTCAGGGCTGTCGACCTGGCCGGCGTCAAGGCGCGCGGCGAGGTGGAAGGCGACTCCAAGCAGGCGGTCTCAGACCAGCTGAAGGCGCGCGGGCTGATCGTCCTCGACATCGCCGACAAGCATCGCTCCAAGGAGATCGAGCTCAGCTTCCTGAAGAAAGTGAAGCTCGACGACCTGACCGTCTTCGCCCGCCAGCTGGCGACGATGATCAGCTCCGGAATGAGCATCCTGCGGGCTCTGTACGTGCTGGAGGAACAGTCGACCAGCAAGTTCCTGAAGGAGACGATCGTCGCGGTGCGCAGGGACGTGGAGGCAGGCCTCTCCTTCAGCGACTCCCTGGAACGCCATCCGAAGGTCTTCAACCCGCTGTTCATCGCGATGGTGAGAGCGGGGGAGACCGGCGGGATGCTGGAGGGCTCGCTCGCCCGGGTGGCCGACCAGATGGAGACCGACAACGCCCTGCGCAAAAAGATCCGCTCGGCGATGGTCTACCCGACCCTGGTGATCAGCTTCGCGATCGTCGTGCTGGTCGCGATGGCCGCGTTCGTGATCCCCGTCTTCGCGGAAATCTTCAAGTCCTCGGGCTCCGAACTGCCGGCCATAACCCAGGTCTCGCTCGGCTTCTCCAACCTCGTCACGAAAGCCGGCTACGTGCTGGTGATCGGCGGCGTCGCGATCGTCTTCTCGTTCCGGAAGTGGAAGGGCTCCTCGTGGGGCCGTCCACAGTGGGACCGCATCCGGCTGCGCGCGCCGATGAAGATCGGCACCGTCGTCCAGGAGGTCGCGGTCGCGCGCTGGTCGCGGACGCTCGCCTCGCTGACCGCGGCCGGCGTGCCGCTGCTGCAGTCGCTTGAGATCGTCGGCAAGACGGCCGGCAACGTCGTGCTGGAGAACGCGATGGCGGACGTGATCGCCTCTGTCAAGAGGGGCGGCACCCTCTCCGCGCCGCTGGCCAAGACGCCGATCTTCCCGCAGATGGTCACCCAGATGGTCGCCGTCGGCGAGGAGACGGGCGCGCTGGACGCGATGCTCGGCAGGATCGCCGACTTCTACGAGGAGCGGGTCGACGCGAGCGTGAAGGCGCTCACCTCGATCATGGAGCCGATCATGATCATCGTGATCGGCGGCATCGTCGGGTTCGTCGTCGTCTCGATGTACCTGCCGATGTTCCAGGTCTACGAACACATCCAGTAGGCGGCCGGCGCCTCAAAGCGCCCTGCGCCTACTCCTGCACGTGCAGCGCCCCGTCGCGCACGCTCAGCGAGAGATCGCCGTCGATCAGGCGCAGGATCTGCTCGCCGACCAGCTCCCGGCGCCAGCCGGATAGGGCGCGGACCGCCGGCTCCGGCTCGCCGGAGCGGCGCGCGGCGACGATCGCCTGCAGGTCGGCTTTGGCCGCGACCAGCTCGTAGGCGAGGCCGGCCTCGCGGGCGCG
>DAHVAB010000136.1 GCA_027314825.1 Solirubrobacterales bacterium | reverse complement strand
ACGAAGCTCAAGGAGGGCGAGCAGCAGTCCTTCGCCGACATTGATGGCTACCGCCTGGCGGTGTTCCTCACCGACCAGCAGGATCAGGACATCGCCGCACTCGACGTGATCCACCGCGGCCACGCAAGGGTGGAGGACCGCATCCGCGAGGGCAAGGACTGCGGGCTCTGCAACCTGCCGTTTCGCTCCTTCCAGCACAACCAGGTGTGGCTGTGGCTCGTCCAGCTCGCACAGGATCTGATTGCCTGGACCAAGCAGATCTGTCTCGCCGAGCGCTCGCGCTCCTGGGAGCTCAAGAAGCTCCGCTACCGGCTGCTTCACCAGTCGGGGCGGATCGCCCGCCACGCGCGGCAGGTGATCCTGCGCCTCGCGCAAGGCTGGACCTGGGCGGAAGACCTTGCCCAGGCCTTTCACCGCCTGCAGGCGCTTCCAGCGCCGACCGGCTGAGCGCACCGGCGTCCGCCGCCACCACGAGACCCTCGGCAGCACCACCGGCGTCAGCCTGCCCGCAAACCCACGTCCAGCAGCGCTCACGCGCCCCACGGGCCGCTGCACCGGCCGGATCGAGACTCCCAACACCCCACGAGTACCCCAGAACGCCCTTCCGAGCGCCGGTCACGGACAGCTCAAGCGCTTACTGCAAGCAACGCGACCCCGCGGTTACTGCAAGATCGAGGCCAAGAAAGGAACCCCCCATACCCAAGGAAAGCAATCATCTAGACTTCGCCCCGTGCTACAGCGCATAGACCATGTGGGCATCGCGGTGGCCGCGATCGAGCCAGCCCTGGAGACGTGGCGCGAGCGGATGCAGATGCCGCTCGTGCACCGCGAGACCGTCACCGACCAGGGCGTCGAAGCCGCGTTGCTCGACGTCGGCGAGGGCCATGTGGAGCTGTTGGCGCCGCTCGGTGAGGATACCCCCGTCGGCCGCTACCTCAAGAAGCGCGGCCCGGGCCTGCACCACGTCGCCTACCAGGTCTCCGACATCGAGGCCACGCTGGCCGCGCTGAGCGCCGCCGGGATGCCGCTGATCGACGAGCGCCCGCGGATCGGGATCCGCCGCTCCCGGGTCGCCTTCCTGCATCCGAAGGGGACCGGCGGGGTGCTCACGGAGATCGTGGAGCCGAGCGCGGAGGCCGGTGCGCACCATGGCGAGGAGCCGGCCGGCCAGACGGCGGGAGCGGCCTGATGGCCTCCAGCATGCGCAGCCTCAGCATCGGCTTCCAGGGTGGGCAGGTGATCGCCGTCAAAGTCCATGAGGACCAGGCCGAGGCGCTCTACCGGATGCTCGGCTCCGGCGGCTGGCACGCCCTGGACACCGAGGACGGTTTGGTCCGCCTCGATCTCACCCAGATCGCCTTCGTGCGCTCGGATGACGGCGAGCATCGCGTCGGCTTCCGCGCCTAGGCGGTCCGTGAGCTCGGCGGAGCAGCGCATCCTGCGCCTGCTGCGCACCCGCGGCCACGCGCCGGCGGCCGAGCGAGCGGTCGCGCGGTTCTCCGCGCTCGGCGAGCATGGAGCGCTGTGGCTGGCGATCGGGGCCGGCGGCGCGATCTTCGACCGCGAGCGCTCTGCGCTGTGGCTGCGCGGAGCCGGCGCCGTGGTGCGCGCCTACCTGCTGAACACCGCGCTGAAGCTCGTGGTCCGCCGGCGCCGCCCCGTGCTGGAGGGCCTGCCGCCGCTGGCCTCAACGCCGACCCAGCTGAGCTTCCCGAGCGCGCACACCGCGACCGCGTTCGCCGGCGCGGCCGTCTACTCGCGGCTGGGGCTGCCGGCACGGGCGCTCTACGCGCTCGCGTGCGCCACCGGCCTCTCGCGGCTCTACCTGGGCCTGCATCACCCGAGCGACGTGATCGCAGGCGCCCTGCTCGGGCGCGCGGTCGCGGGCGCGGACGGGGCCCGGCGCGCGGCGCGATGAGCACGAGGATCGGCATCGTCGGGCTGCCGAACGCCGGCAAGTCCTCGCTCTTCAACGCTCTCACCAGGGCGGGGGCGGAGGCCGCGAACTACCCGTTCACGACGATCGAGCCGAACGTGGCGGTCGTTCCGGTCGCCGACGAGCGCCTCGATCGCGTGGCGCAGACTCTCGGCGCCTCGGAGATCGTCTACGACACGATCGACTTCCATGACATCGCGGGCCTGGTCGCCGGCGCACACAAGGGGGAGGGGCTCGGCAACCGCTTCCTCGCCAACATCCGCGAGACCGACGCGATCCTGCACGTCGTCCGCGCCCACGAGGATCCCGGGGTGGTGCACCCGGAGGGCCGCGTCGACGCGATCGCCGACATCGAGACGATCGAGGCGGAGCTGGCGCTCGCCGACCTGGAGCAGGCGGAGAGGCGGCTGCAGCGCGTCTCCCGAGCCGCGAAATCCGGTGAGCGCCCCGCGATCGCCGAGGAGGCATGGCTGCAACAGGTGATCGAGGGGCTGCAGGCAGGCCGGCCGGTGAGGAGCGTGCCGCCGCCCGAGGATGCGCCGGGCGCGATGCGCGACCTGGGAGCGTTGACCGCCAAGCCGGTGCTCTTCGTGGCCAACGTGGAGGAGGGTGAGATCGATGTTCCCGCAGCGATCGCCGCCCATGCCGCCGCGGAGGGGGCCGGGGCGGTCGCGATCTCCGCGCGGCTGGAGTCCGAGCTGGCCGAGCTCTCCGAGGAGGAGGCGAGCGCGATGCGCGAGGAGCTGGCGCTCAGCGAGTCGGGCCTCTCCCGCGTGGTCGCCGGCGCATTCTCACTGCTGCGCCTGATCGCCTTCTTCACCGCCGGCGAGGGCAAGCCGGCACAATCGTGGCACCTGCATGAGGGGCTCAGCGCCTGGCATGCCGCCGGCGAGATACACACCGACATCCAGCGCGGCTTCGTCCGCGCGGAAGTGGTCGGCTGGAGCGACCTTGTAGACGCGGGCGGCTACGCCGGCGCGCGCGAGCGGGGCCTGCTGCGGCTGGAGGGGCGCGACTACACGATGCGTGACGGCGACGTGATCACCGTCAAGTTCACCCCGTAGCGCCGCCGGCCGTGCCGCCGCCGGGCGCGCCGGATGTGCCGCCCGATGGTTCCACCGGCGAGGGAGGATCGGCCTGCAGCTGTGGCTCGGTGCCGCCTTCCGCCGGCATCGCGCCGGGCGTGGCGCCTTCGCCGGGCACCGGCGGCGTCGAGGACGGCGTCTGCAGCGACGGTCCCGCGGGCGGCTGCTGCCCGGAGAGGTCCGGCTCGCGGTGGACCCTGCCCGCAACTTCCACGCTGAAGCTCGCCCACGCGTCACACAGCCCGAGCCGCTGCGCGAGCTCCGGCCCGGTGACTTCGGTGCTCCCCTTCGATCCCAGCACCTCCGCTGTGACGATCCGCGGCGAGTAGCCCCGCTTGAGCACCTCGATCCCCTGGAAGGAGCCCTGCACGATCCCCTTCAGCAGTGTTGCGACCCTGTGGAAGGGGAGCTTCACCGTCCAGCGGTGCAGCGGACCTTCTTCGAACGGGTCTTCCACACCCTGCAGCCATGGCTCCGGAGTGGCCCCCAGGAACGAGTTCTGCACATCTTCCGTTCTGCCGCCGGAGCTCGCGAAGAAGAAGGTGATCGCCGGCCTGCCTTCGTAGGTGACGACCTGGCCTTCGGTCGCCTTCACCGCTTCGTTTGTCTGCGGGGTTTCGGCCGCCTTGCCCCGGTATACCTGGGAGCGGGTGTCCGCATAGACGTCGAAGCGCGCGCCACCCGCGTCGTCGGTGATCGCGTAGGTCCTGCTCGCGATCGCCTGCGCCTCCAGGGCCGCCATCGGCCAGGTGGACGGCATCTCCGCGGCGACCACCCCGCGAACGTACCGTTCGATCGGAATCCGCTGGACCTTGCCACCGATCAGCACCTTCACGATGCGCTTGGTGGACACCTGCCCGATCGCGGTGCCCGTGTAGTAGTGGCCGAGGATCTGCGCGTAGCTGAAGCCGTGCTGGGCGAAGCCGAGCGCGCCCCACTGGCTCATCCCGACGCCGTGGCCGTCACCGGCGCCTTCGACGATGAGCGTGCGCTGCGGGCCGCTGGCAGCGCCGTGGGCCGCACGATGGCGACGCCTGGCGGCGGTGTGATGGTGGCGCCCGCGCGCGGCGGCACGATGGTGGCCGCTGGCGGCGGCGTGCGCCTCAGCCGCAGCCGAGGTCGCGAGGCAGAGCAGCAGGGTCAGCGCGAGCAGAGCGGCGCGGGCCACGGAGGGCGAGCGGCGGCGGGCCTTCGCACGGACGGCGCGCGTGCGGGAGGCGCCGGTGGCAGCGGCGGCCCGGCCGGACGCCTCGGCGGGACGGCCGGCATCAGGGTGAGGAGCGTTTGATGCGTGCTGGTAACGTTGGCTCACGGGGTCAATCCCTGCTGGAGGGGCACACGCTGCATCGGTACGCGAGCCGCCCCGTTTGAGCAGTGCAACAGACCATGAGCCTCCAAGTTTCGAGATCGTGACGTCGACCGACCGTGAGAGCGATGTGATCGCCGCCGTCCCCGGACGGCTGCTGATCGGCGGGCAGTGGCGGGCGGCGGCCTCCGGCGCGAGCTTCGCGGTCGATGATCCGGCGACGGCAACCGAGCTGACCGAGGTGGCGGACGCGGGGGCGGCCGACGCGATGGACGCGCTCACCGCGGCGGCCGAGGCCCAGTCCTCCTGGGCGCAGCACCCGCCGCGCGAGCGGGGGGAGATCCTCCGCCGCGTCTACGAGCAGCTCGTCGCGCGCGCCGATGAGCTCGCCCTCCTGATGACCCTGGAGATGGGCAAGGCGCTGCCGGAGTCGCGCGGCGAGATCCTCTACGCAGCCGAGTTCTTCCGCTGGTTCTCAGAGGAGGCGGTCCGCATTCACGGCCGCTACATGCACGCTCCCGCCGGCGGCGGCCGGCTGCTGACCATGCGCGCGCCGGTCGGCCCGTGCGTCTTTGTCACCCCGTGGAACTTCCCGGCCGCGATGGGTGCCCGCAAGATCGCCCCGGCGATCGCCGCCGGCTGCACGATGATCGTCAAGCCGGCACAGCAGACGCCGCTCTCGATGCTCGCGCTCGCCGCGATCCTGCAGGATGCCGGGCTGCCGGACGGCGTGCTGAACGTGATCACCTCGCGGCACGCCGGCGAGGTGATCGGCCCGCTGCTGGCCGACCCGCGTGTGCGCAAGCTCTCCTTCACCGGCTCGACCGAGGTCGGCCGCCGCCTGATCGAGCAGTCGGCCGCGCAGATCCTGCGCGTCTCGATGGAGCTCGGCGGCAACGCCCCCTTCATCGTCCTGGAGGACGCCGACCTCGACGCCGCCGTGGAGGGCGCGATGACCGCGAAGATGCGCAACGTCGGCGAGGCCTGCACGGCGGCCAACCGCTTCCTGGTCGCCGAGCCTGTCGCCGCCGCCTTCACCGAGCGTCTCACCGCGCGGATGTCGGCCCAGCGGGTCGGCCGAGGCACCGAGGAGGGGGTGCAGGTGGGGCCTTTGATCGACCGCCCGGCCCTGGAGAAGGTGGGAGAGCTCGTCGCCGATTCGTTGGCGCTCGGCGCCACAGCCACCACCGGCGGGCGAGCGCTGCCAGGACCCGGCTTCTTCTACGAGCCGACAGTCCTCAGCGACGTTCCCGCCGGTGCGCGAGTCCTCTCCGAGGAGATCTTCGGCCCGGTCGCCCCGATCCAGACCTTCGCCACCGAGGAGGACGCGATCGCGGCCGCCAACGCGACCGAGTACGGGCTGGTCGCCTACCTCTACACCCGCGACCTGCAGCGCGCCTTCCGCGTCTGCGAGGCGCTGGAAACAGGCATGATCGGGCTCAACCAGGGTCTCGTCTCCAATCCGGCCGCCCCCTTCGGCGGGGTCAAGCAGTCGGGCTTCGGGCGCGAGGGCGGCTTCGAGGGGATCGAGGAGTACCTGGAGAGCAAGTACGTGGCGATGGCGCTCTGAGCGGCCGGGACTGCGAGCGGCCGGGGCTGCGAGTCAGCCGGGGCTGCGAGCCGGCGCTGGCCGGCGGGCGAGCCATAATCAGCGGGTATGACCCCCAGGCCCGTCCGAGCCCCCGAGATCGCGGAGCTGCGCGCCTTCTGCGCCGCGGTCGACCTCGGCAGCCTCGGCAGGGCGGCGCGGCTGCTGCAGGTCAGCCAGCCGGCGCTCTCCAAGCGGCTGCGAAGCCTGGAGGCCGTCGCCGGCGCCCCGCTGTTGGAGCGCTCCTCCCGGGGGGTGAGCCCGACCTCCGCCGGCGAGCGGCTGTACACGGCGGCGCGGCGGCTGCTCAGCGAGGTCGAGCTGATCGAAGGGATGCTCGGCAGCCTGCCGCGCGAGGACGCGCCGGTGCGGCTCGCTGCCAGCCACACCGTCGCCGAGTTCCTGCTCGCCCAGCCGCTGGTCGAGTTCCAGCGCCGCCACGAGCATCACCTCTCCGTAGAGCTGACGGTCGTCAACTCGGCGACGGCGCGTACGATGGTCCACGAGGGACGGGTCGAGGTCGCGATCGCCGCGCGCGAACCGGATGGCGACCTCGCCGGCCTGGTGGAGACGCCGTTCAGCCCGAGCGAGATCGTCGTCGCCGTGCCCGACTCCCATCCGTGGGCGCAGCTGGAGGAGATCCCGCTGGAGGATCTTATGAGCACGCCGCTGATAATGCGCGACCCGCACGCCAACAGCCGCCGCACCGTCGATATGGCGCTCGAGCGGCTGGGGCTCTCGCTGGCAGCGCCGCTGGCGGAGATCGGCAGCACGAGCGCCGCCAAGGCCGCCGCGATCTCCGAGTGCGCGCCGCTCTTGATCTCCCGCTTCGCGCTCTCGCCCGGCGACGGTCTGAACATGCGCAGGGTGCAGGGCCAGCGCTTCCGGCGCCTGTTCGTCATCCTCCACCCGGGCGAGGAGAACCTCCGCCCCGCCGCCCGCGCGCTGGTGG
>DAHVAB010000135.1 GCA_027314825.1 Solirubrobacterales bacterium | reverse complement strand
AGCACCTCTCGCACATGGGGCTCGTCGAACTCCTCTTCCGCGATCGCGCCGAGCGCGCCGCACGCCTCCGCGGCGATCCGCCTGCCGTCCTCGCCCAGCCAGCGCTCCATCGCCTTGGCCTGCATCTCGGGAGGCTGGAAGATGAAGCCGGCGAGCGGCCAGAAGTCGGCGAGCGTGTGGATCTTCTCCTGACTGATCGCGACCGCGGCGAGCAGCCGGTCGGTGCCGGCCTTCGAGATAGCCGCTGACGCTGCCGGGTCGCGCGTGGCCAGGAATGCCTCGATCTGCTGCGCAAGGCGCTGTGGCGCCAGCGCGCGCACGTACATGCCGTTCATCCAGCCGAGCTTGACCTCGTCGAACCGCGCCGGGTTGCGGCTCACCCGCTGCAGGGAGAACTGGCGCTGCAGCTCCTGGGTGCTGAGAATGGTCTGGTCGTCCTCCGCCCCCCAGCCCAGCAGGGCTATGTAGTTGCGCACGGCCTCCGGCAGGTAGCCGGCGTCGCGCAGCTCCTGCACCGAGGCGGCGCCGTGGCGCTTGGAGAGCTTCTTGCCGTCGGGGCCGTGCAGCAGCGGCAGGTGCGCGTATGTGGGGCTGGGCGCGCCGAGCGCCTGAAGGACGAGCAGCTGCTTGGGGGTGTTGGAGAGGTGATCCTCCCCCCGCACCACATGAGTGATGCCGGCGTCGAGGTCGTCGACGGCGACCGCGAAGTTGTAGAGCACGCTGCCGTCGGCGCGAGCGATCACCGGATCGTCGAGATGGGCGTGCTCGAAGCTCGTATCGCCCCTTATGAGGTCGTGGACGATCGTCTGCCCGCCATCGGGCACCCGCAGCCGCACGGCGCCCTCCGGCTCAGGCTCTCCCCTGAAGCCAGCCTGGGCGCCGTGCTGCAGCTTGTATGCCTTCACATCCTCGCCGGTGGCCGTCGAGCGGTAGGCGTGCCCCTCCTGCAGCAGCCGCTGCAGCAACTCCGCGTGGCGCTCGGAGCGCTCGCTCTGGAAGATCGGCCCCTCATCCCAGTCGAGCTCCAGCCACCGCAGCGCGTCGAGGATCTGCTCGACGTTCTCCGGGGTGGAGCGCTCGCGGTCGGTGTCCTCGATCCGCAGCACGAGCGTGCCGCCCGAGCCCCTGGCCAGCAGCCAGTTGAACAGCGCGGTGCGGGCGCCGCCGATGTGCAGCGAGCCCGTGGGAGATGGAGCGAAGCGTAGACGCATAGGATGCGGGGCAATGCTACCTGCGCACCTGCTCCCACCCCCTGCGCGCATTCTGGCGTCCCCTGCACCGGCCCCTGCGCGCCTTCTGGCATCCCCGACGGCCCGCACGGCGCGAGCGAGGCGTGCGGCGCGGGCGAGGCGTGCGGCGCGGGCGAGGAGCGGCAGATGCTGATCGGCGCCCACGTCTCCCCCGCCGGCGGCCTGCCCAAGGCTGTGGAGCGCGGCCTTGAGCGCTCGTGCCGGGCGATCCAGATCTTCAACCAGTCTCCGCGGATGTGGCGGCCCACCACCTACAAGGACTCGGACGTCGCCGCCTTCCGCGAGGCGATGGACGCGAGCGACATCGACGCGGTGATGATCCATGCCGTCTACCTGCTCAACTGCGCGAGCGAGGACGCGGAGATCCGCGAGAAGTCGCTGGCCTCGCTGACGCACTCGCTGCGCACCGGCCAGCGGATCGGCTCCTGCGGCGTGGTCCTGCACCCCGGCTCGGCCAAGACGGGCGACGTGGGCGAGGCGATCGCACGGGCCGGCGAGACGATCCGTGCCGCGCTCGCCGACAGCGAGGGGTGTGAGCTTCACCTGGAGAACACCGCCGGCGCCGGCGGCACGCTGGGGCGCTCCTTCTCAGAGCTCGCGGCACTGATCGAGGCGGCCGGTGGCGATCGGCGCCTCGGCGTCTGCCTGGACTCCTGCCACCTGCTGGCCTCCGGATACGACATCCGCACCTATGAGGGGATGGACGGCGTCCTGGCGGAAGCCCGCGCCGCGCTCGGCGAGGGGCGGATCCGCTCGCTTCACCTCAACGACTCTCAGACGCCGCTCGGCTCCAATCGCGACCGGCACGCCAACATCGGCGAGGGTGAGCTTGGGCAGGATGGCTGCGCCGCCTTCCTCTCCGCTCCGGGCTTCGAGGAGCTGCCGTGCGTCCTGGAGACGCCGGGGCAGAAGCGCAGCGGGCCTAGCGCTGAGGAAGTGGAGCTTGCCGTCGCGCTGCGCGAGCGGGGGCTCGCCGCCCGCTCGGGCGCCTGATCTTCGACGCTCAGGCGGCGGCCATCGCCGGCACGGCGGCCTCCAGTGCCTGCTGGACCTGCGCGTGCAGTGCCGGAGTGTGCGCCACGCGGTAGGCGTCGCCGAGCCGCAGCCGCCGCAGGCCCGTGCCGGTGGCGATCTCGAGCACGACCTCCGAGCGGCCGGGAAAGTCCTCTATCAGGTGCTTGAGCTCCTGCAGCGCGGACGCCGTCAGACGCTCCAGCTCGACACGCAGGTGAAGCGGCCTCGCATCGCGCTCCGCGCCTCCAGGCCCAACCGAGCCGCCTGCGTCGCTCTTTTGGCTCGTGCCGCTTGCGGCCTGCGCGTGCGTGACGGCCGCAGCCGCATCGGCCCTTTCGATCTCCTGCTGATCGGGGGCGAACTCCTGCACCGATTGCACGATCAGGGCCGTCTTGCCGGCTTCCTTATGGTCGACCCGGCCCTGGACGAGCAGGACCTTGTCGACGGCGAGCTCGCGCTCGTGCTCTGAGAGCGCCTTGCCGAAGACGACCATCTCGACCGCGCCCTCCAGGTCATCGAGCGTTGCGAACATCATCGGGTCGCCGTTGCGTGTCCTGATGCGCTTGGCCTCCACGACGATCCCGCCGACGGTGACC
Organism: Solirubrobacterales bacterium; assembly: GCA_027314825.1. Classification (GTDB taxonomy): domain Bacteria; phylum Actinomycetota; class Thermoleophilia; order Solirubrobacterales; family Solirubrobacteraceae; genus Palsa-744. The sequence goes on along the minus strand of DAHVAB010000135.1, from coordinate 4,069 downwards.
CGGTCCCGGTCACGGCGATCCGCCAGCTCGGAGATCGCGCAGTCGACCCGCGCTCGCAGCGCCGCGCGCAGGGGCTTCAGCGGGTGGGCGGAGACGAACAGGCCGATCGCCTCCTTCTCGACCGCGAGCAGCTCGCCATGATCGAACTCCTCGGCGGGGATCGGAGGATGGGTGGGCCGCATGGCGCCGCGACCGGATGGCCCCCCGAATGACGCCAGGCCGGCATCCGTGCCGCCGGCCGCCGCCGTATCGTCGAGGTCGAAGATCGATCCCTGCCCGATCTGGGCGTCCTGCTGCGCCTTCTGGCCGGCGGCCTGCGCCTGCTCGAGGATCGCGAGCATGCCCTTGCGGCTGGCATTGGTCGAGCCGAGCGCGCCGCACTTGATCAGCGCCTCGATCGCCTTCTTGTTGACCGCCCGGCTGTCGACCCGCTCGCAGAAGTCCCACAGCGACTCGAACGGCCGTGCCTGATCGCCCGGCTGCGCTCCTTCGCGGGCCTGCTTGATCGCCTCCACCGCCTGGAAGCCGACGCCCTTGACCGCGTCCAGTCCGAAGCGGATGTTGCCGTCCACGACCGTGAACTCATGGTCTGATAGGTTCACGTCCGGGGGCAGGATCTCGATCCCCATCTCCTCGCAGCGCGCCACGAAGAACGGCACCTTGTCCTTCGTCGACATCACCGAGGAGATCAGCGCCGCCATGTACTCGGCCGGGAAGTTCGCCTTCAGCCAGGCGGTGCGGTAGGAGATCAGCGCGTAGCAGGCCGCATGCGACTTGTTGAACGAGTAGTCGGCGGAGCGCTCGTTGGTCGTCCACAACCACTCGATCACCTCCTCGCTCGTACCCGACGCGCGGCAGCCCGCGAAGAACTCTGGCTTCAGCTTGGCCATCGCCTCACGGTTCTTCTTGCCGATCGCCTTGCGAAGGTCGTCGGCCTTCGCCCCGGAGAATCCGGCGAGATCCTTGGAGATCTGCATCGCCTGCTCCTGGTAGAGAATCACGCCGTTGGTCGATCTAAGGATGGGACGTAGCCGCTCGTCCGGATATGTGATCGCCTCCGGGTTGTGCTTGCCGCGCGCGTATACCGGAATCTGATCCATGGCCCCAGGCCGGATCAGCGCATGCAGCGCGACGAGGTCGTTGAACTCGTCGGGACGCACCCTTCCGAGCGCTTCGCGCGTGGTGTCCGACTCGAAGGAGAACACTCCGATCGAGTCGCCGCGTGCGAGCATCGCGTAGGTCGCCGGGTCGTCGAGCGGCAGGGTCCCCATGTCGGGGCGCTGCCCGGTGGAGCGCTCGATGATGTCCAGGGCGTCCTCGATCACGTCGAGGTTGCGCAGGCACAGGAAGTCAATCTTCAGGAGGCCGATCTCCTCGATCGGCTTCATCGAGAACTGCGTCACCGTCCGGTATACGCGCTCTCCATCCTCGCTCGTGCCCGCGTCGGCTAGCTGAAGCGGCACGATGTCGGTCAGCGGGCGGTCGGCGATCACGACCGCGGCGGCATGGATCGAGGAGTTGCGGACGATCCCCTCCAGGCCCTTCGCCACGTCGATGATGGTCTTCGCGTCCTGCTCCTCGTCGCATGCCTTGCGCAGCGGCTCCCCGGGCTTCAGGCAGTCCTCGAAGGACGGCGAGCGACCCATGATCGGATCCGGGATCAGCTTCGCGAGGCGATCACCGGTCGCGTACTCGTAGCCGAGCACGCGGGCGGCGTCGCGCGTGGCCGCGCGCGGGAACATCTTGCCGACGGTGACGATCTGGGCCACTGACTCACGGCCGTACTTCTCTGTCACATAGCGCATCACGCGGTCGCGGCCGCGCACGGAGAAGTCGATGTCGATGTCCGGCATCGACACGCGCTCGGGGTTCAGGAAGCGCTCGAAGAGAAGGTCGTAGTGCAACGGGTCGAGATCGGTGATCCGCAGGCAGTAGGCGACGATCGATCCGGCCGCGGAGCCGCGGCCGGGGCCGACGGCGATCCCGTTCTCCTTGGCAAACTTGACGAAGTCCCACACGATCAGGAAGTAGGCGCTGAAGCCCATCCGATCGATCACCGAGAGCTCCATCTCGGCCCGCTCGATCGCCTGCGCCGGCGGCGGGTCGCCGTAGCGGGCACGAAGGCCGGCCATCACCTGAGCGCGCAGGTAGTCGCGCTCGCTGGCGCCGTTCGGAGTCGGGAAGCTCGGGATCAGCTGACCGCCCAGCTCGATCTTGACGTTGCAGCGCTCTGCGATCTCCAGCGTGCTCGCCACCGCCTCCGGCCACTGCTCGAACGCCTGCGCCATCTCCGCGTTGTCGCGCAGGTAGAACTCGTTGGTTTCGAAGGTCATCTTCGGCTGCGCGATCGTGCTCTTGGTCTGCACGCAGAGCAGCGCGGTGTGGTTGTCGTAGTCCTCGCGCCGCAGGTAGTGCACATCGCCCGTGCCCACGAGCGTCCCGCCCATCTCCCGCGCGATCCGCACGATCCCCTCGTTGCACTTCTCCTGGAGGGCTATACCGTTCTTCTGGACCTCGAAGTAGACGTTGCCGGCGCCGAGCGCCCCGACCAGCTCATCGGCGTGTGCACGAGCCTCTGAGGCGCGATCTTCCCCGAGGCGCTGGCAGAACCGGGAGGCCAGGCAGCCCGTCAGCGCGATCAGGCCGTCGGCGTGGCCGGCGATCTGCTCCAGGGTGACCGTCGGCTTGCCGCGCTGCAGCCCCTCAAGGAACCCGGCGGAGGTCAGCCGGACCAGGTTGCGGTAGCCCGCATCGCTCGATGCCAGCAGCGTCAGATGGTTGCGCTCGACCTTCCCCTGAGGACGCTCACCGGCCGGCGGGTGAGCGTCGACGAGGTACACCTCGCAGCCGAAGATCGGCTTGATGTCATGCTTGGCGCAAGCCTTCTGCAGCTCGACCATGCCGTTCATCACGCCAGGGTCGGTGAGGGCGAGCGCCGGCTGGTCGAACTCCGCGGCGCGAGCGGCCAGCGCGTCGATCTTGCACGCCCCGTCGAGCAGCGAGTACTCGGAGTGGACGTGAAGATGGGCGCAGGGGGAGCTCACCGAACGGATCCTAAGCGGACTGTCGGCGGATGCCCTGCACCCGATCGGTCCATGCGAGAAGCTGCTCCAATGCCCCGCGATCGCCCTCCAGCAGGATCCGGCTGCCGCTCGCGAGCGGCTCGCCGGAGAGGAGGCGCAGGAACGCGCTCTCGTCGAGACGGGCCGTCGCGCTCACGGGCTCGCCGGTCTCCGCTCGGCGATCGCCCGAAGCCCTGCTCAGGCGCAGCGGGCCGCCGTCGGTGGCGCTGACGAGCAGCCGCGCACTGTGGAGCCCCTCCAGCGCGAACTGCACCGTGAAGCTGCTCGAAGCCGTCCAGGCCGGGTCCACTGCCTCCGCCAGCGCCGCGAGCAGCAGGCCCGGCCACACCGGAGCGTCGCGCCGCGCCAGCTCGGACAGCGCCAACGGCTGCCTGCGTTCGCGCATCAGTCGCCGGGCGCGCCGGCGACTCCCGCGGACGCTGAGGCCGACGGGGCGGCGAACGATGCCGACCGGGGCGAGGCCGCCGCCGGCGAGCTCGGCGAAGGCTGCCACGCGGCCCTGCAGCGTGAACGCCTCCGGGCCGACTGGCCCCTCCTCCTCGCCGGCGCCGCCGCCGCCGACCTCGACCGTCGTGGCGCCGCCCGCGCCGGCGCGCAGCCGGAAGCTGCCAAGCTCCTCGAGCTCGACCATGTAGCCGCGCGGGCCGGAGGCGGCGAGACCGTGTGCGCGCAGCAGCTCGAGCACCAGCTCGGCCGCCAGCTTCGTCTCCCTGCGCTCCGCGAGCCGCCGGATCGCGGAAGCCAGCCATGGACGGGGCTCGCCGGCGCCCGCGACCGGTGACGGTCGATAGTCGATCGCCGCGGGGGCCGAGCCCGCCCCGGTGGCGCCGGCTGCGGTCTGATCCGCGCCCGGAGCGGCCTGCGTGGGCGCAGCGGTGGGCACCGGCCCCGCGCTGGCCGTCGCTGCCGGCTCGCCAGCCTGCGCGGAGCCCTCGGCGTGCAGCTCGCCGACCGCCGCTACGCGGGCGCGAAGACGCTCCACGGCC
>DAHVAB010000134.1 GCA_027314825.1 Solirubrobacterales bacterium | reverse complement strand
GAAGACGAAGCAGGCGGCGCCCGCATAGAGCTCGACCAGCCGCTCATCTGAGACGAAGCCGGTGAGCCTGACCCGGTCGGCCACCCTCGATTCGCGCAGCGCGGCCTCGAACGCTGCGTTGCGCCAGCCGCGCCCACCCGCGATCACGAGCTCGACGTCGTCGATCGTGTCCGCCACTCTGGCGAACGCGCGCAGGGCGGTCGAGAGGTTCTTGCGCGGCTCCAGCGTCCCGGCGGCCAGCACGTAGCGGCCACCGATACCGAGATCCTCCGCCAGCGCGTCCCGGTCCGGCTCGCGTGGGCAAAACCTCGACGGCAGGCCGTGGGGGATCGCAACAACCCGCTCGCTCGCCACGCCGAGCAGCTCGATCACCTCCGCCCTGGTGTACTCGGAGGGCGTGATTATCCTGTGCGCCCGCCGCACGAACGGGGCGTAGAGGCGGGTGTGGATGCGGGTCTGGCGGGTGAACAGGTCGGGCCTGCGCAGAGGCAGCAGGTCGTGGACGGTGACCACGAGCGCCATCCCGTGCGCGAGCACCGGCGCCGGTGTCGGCAGGTGCAGCAGCGATGCCCCGACGTGGCGTGCCCGGCCGGCCAGCAGGGCCGGGTAGTAGACGCCCTCCCGGGCGAGTCCCCGCGCGATCCGCCCGGCGGTCGAGCCGGAACTAGTGCTGCTCGCCCGGAGCGGGATGAGCCGCAGAGTCGGTCGCGCTCGCAGTGCATCCATCAGCTCTCTCGCATAGCGGCCGAGGCCCGTGTGGTTGATGAGCGCGTGCGTCTCGTCGATGGCGACTGGCAGCGGCTCTGCGCGGTGCGTGCGCATCCTCGGCGCCGAGCCTATATAGATTGCGCCTCCGATGGGATCGTTCCTCGGCGCATGGGTCCTCTTTCCGCTCGTCCTGCTGCTCTGCAGCTGGGGCTGCGGCCTGCTGGTCCGGCGGATCTCCGGCGGAACGCTCTCTGCTGGGCTGATCGTGCCGGTCGGATTCGCGCTGGTTCTCGTCGTCTGCACCTTCTTCACCTCGTTCAGCTCGCTGGCGCCAGCGGCGGCGCCGATCGCTGCCGCGCTGGCCGCGCTCGGCCTGGCGCTGGAGGCGCGCTCGCGCTCGCTGCGGCTCTCCGCGGTGCGCAGCTCCGCGTGGGTGTGGCCCGCGCTTGCGGCCTTGGCGGCATTCGCCGCGGTCGGCGGCCCGGTCTTTCTGACCGGCAACGTCGGTTGGACCGGCTACACGCGGATCGTCGACATCGCCTTTCAGATGGACATCGCCCAGCATCTTGCGCAGGCGGGGCGCGCGGTCGCCCCCAACCAGGGCTCCTCCTACAACGTCGTCATCAACAAGCTGCTCGGCGTCGGCTACCCGGGCGGCTCGCAGGCCACGCTCGGCTCCTTCTCGGTGATGAGCGGCACGAGCGTCGCGTGGTGCTACCAGGCGTTCCTGGCCTGCGTCGCCGCGGTCGGGGCGCTCGCGATCTACTCGATCCTCGGCCGTCTCACCCGCAATCCGCTGCTGCGCTGCGTCGGGGCGGCGATCGCGATCCAGCCGAACCTGCTTTATGGCTACGCGCTGGAGGCGGGGATCAAGGAGCTGACCGCCGCGGCGCTGCTGCTGACGCTCGTCGCGGTGCTGGCGGAGCGGCTGCCGGGCGCCGGTCGGCCCCGCGAGGTGGTGCCGGCGGCGGTCGCCGTCGCGGCGAGCTTCGCCGCCTTCAGCTTCGGCATCCTGCCGTGGCTCGGCCTGCTGCTGGTCGGCCTGTTCGTGGTCACGATCGTCTCCCATTCGCGGCGGCGCCGCAAGACCGTCGGGGCGTGGGCTGTGCTTCTCGCCACTGCGGTGGTGATCTCGCTGCCGAGCGTCACATCCGCGGCGAAACTGCTCACGCTCGCCGGTAACGCGGTGGGCGGGGTCGTCAACCTCGGCCTCGGCAACCTGGCAGCACCGGTGCCCGACTGGTCGAGCGCCGGCGTGTGGCTGACCGGCGACTACCGCTTCCCGCTAGCGCACGTCACAGCCACCCATGCCTTCGACGTCGTCGCGATCGCGCTCGCGGTGCTCGGGATCGTGGTCGCGTTCCGTCGTCGCCGCTTCGCGCCGGCGATGCTCGGCCTGATCGCGCCGGTCGCCCTCTACTACTGGATGGCCCACACCGGCCCGTGGCTGGAGCTGAAGGCCTATGTGATCACCTCTGCGATCACGCTCACGCTCGCCTTCGTGGGCATCGCTGCGCTCTCCAGCATGAGGTGGCGCCCGGCGGCCTGGCTGGCATGGCTGGGGGCGATCGCGCTGGGCGGCGTCGTGCTCTACGGCAACGCGATCACCTACCACGACACCACGCTCGCGCCATCGGCCCGCTACCGCAACCTTGCCGAAATCGGCAGGCGCTACGCCGGCCAGGGACCGACCCTCGACCCGAGCTTCGACGAGTACGCGGAGTACTTCCTGCGCGCCGAGCGCGGCTCCTCGCTCGTCGACCCCGCGAACCTGAAGATGGAAGTCCGGCCGGGCGTGCCGAGCCCGCCCGGCGGGGTCAGCTTCACGTGGGACCTCAACCAGCTGGTGCCATCCTTCCTGCAGAGCTTCCACCTGATAGTCCAACCGCGCAGCCCGGTTGCCAGCCGGGCGCCCGCCAACTACGACCTGATCGAACGCACCCGCTACTTCGACGTGTGGCGCCGCGATCGGCCCGCGAGCGACGTGGTGGCGGACTTCCCGCTCTCCAGCCTTCCCCACGAGCGCACCCGCCACTTCTGCCGCCACCTGGTTGCAGTGGCACGTCACGCCGGCCCCGGCGCGCAGGTCGCCTACGCGCAGAGCGCCGCGGCCATCGTCGCAAGCCCCGCACAGGGAGTCCACCCCGCCTACTGGCCGGACTCCGGCTCGACCGTGGTGATCGCCCAGGGCGCCGGCAGCGACACGATGCAGGTGAGCGTGCCGCAGGCCGGCCGCTACGGCATCTGGCTGAACGGCTCGGTCGGCCGCTCGCTGACGGTATATGTGGACGGTCGCCGGATCTCCCGCGTGGGCTACGAAGAGCGCTATCCCGACCAGTTCCTGCTGCTCGCCAGGGCGACGCTCTCCGCGGGCAGCCACACCCTGCGGATCGTCCGCGGCAACGGCACACTGCACCCCGGCAGCGGCGACCCGTCGACCGAAACGGCGGCCCGCACGATCGGCGCGATCGTCTTCGAACGGGAATCCTCGGACCCTGAACCTGTCTACGTCGCGCCGGCCGCGAAGGCCGCCCAGGTCTGTGCGGCGCCGGTCGGCTATGAGTGGCTGGAGGTACTCAGGCGCGGTGGCGCGCCGGCCGGCGCGCTGCCGGCGAAGCTCTGAGTCGCCTCCAGCTCGCGCAGGCGGCGCAGCATCGCCGCTCCGGTCGCCTCGGGGGAGAGCAGCTGCGCGATGTCGGCCCGCGCCCTGGCGCCGATCTCCTCCGACTCGCGGGGACGCTCGATCACCCGGCGCATGAGCGACGCGGCGTGCTCGACGCTCGGCTGCGCCCACCGGCCGTCCGCTGGATAGATCTCGCAGTCCGGGCCGACCCGGACGATCGTGTGGTCGACGAGGTGGCTGTTCTCGGCGCTCATGAAGTCGACGTTGCCGGAGTAGCCGGTCGCGATCACCGGCTTGCCGAGCGCCATCGCCTCGGCCATCGTCAGGCCGAAGCCCTCCGAGCGGTGCAGGGAGACGTAGCAGTCGCATGCGGATATCAGCGCTCCGAGCTCCTCTGCCTCCAGCGAGCAGTCGAGGACGCGGATGTCGCTGCGCCCGTGCGCCGCCCACAGCACCTCCTCCTCGGCGAGCGGCCGCAGTGGAGCGTTGATCGTCTTGATCAAGAGCTGCGGCCCATCCCCATGCTCGAAGGCGCGCTTGAAGGCCTCGATCAGCCCCACCGGGTTCTTGCGCTCGATCGGGCTCTCCCGCGCGCTCCGCGGCGGCTGCACCGGCGGCGGCAGCGTTCGCACCGGCACCGGCGAGGCGGCGCCGATGTTGCGCGCCATGAACTGCGAGTAGACCCAGATCTCCTCGACGAGGCCGAACGCCTCGCTCCAGCGCGCCGGGATGCTGTCTGTCTCCCAGCCCCAGATGCCGATCCGCGGGCCCTGGAAGTAGCTCTCGCCGAGGCGGGCCACCAGGCCCGGCAGCTCGTCGGCGTTGACGGCGACCAGATCGAAGCCGTGGCCGCCGGCACGCACCACGTCGGCGAAGCCGTGCTGGCCGTAGCCGCCCTGGAGCTCGGCGGGAAGCTCCAGGTGGTGCAGCGGCACGCTGCTCGTGCTCGTGGGCACGCCCGCCGCCTGCAGCGCCTTCACATAGCCGCGTGCGGCCGCGCCCAGGCCGAGGGTGTGCCCGAGGTAGCCGGTGACGCGCACCGCCGGAAGCCCGTCCGCGCCGACCGTTTGCCCTCCCGGGCCGGGGCCCGTAGCCTCATCAGGCTCATCAGGCTCATCAGGCGCGTCCGGCTCATCAGGCTCGTCCGGCTCATCCGGCTCGTCCGGCGGCGCCTGCGGCGCGTGCGCGGAGCGCTCGGCCGGCCGGGTGCCCGCTCCCGGTACCAGGGGATCGGCTCCGGCGCGAGGCGCCGCCGGCAGGAACATCCCGGGGATGGAGAGCTCCTGGCTGCCGAACTGCCGGCACCAGGCCACGTAGCCAGGCCCGTCGGTGCCGTCGAGGTCCGGGTATGCGCGCACCACGTCGGGGCGCTCGCGGGCGACCCTGTGGAAGACGTACCGGTTGATCCCGTGGGAGGCACCCCGGCGCGCCGGACCCTGCAGCCAGACGGTGAGCCGTTCGCATCCACGCTCGTCGAAGGGATCCTCGAGCCGCTGCCCCAGCATCAGTGCCACCCTGCGCAGCTCGTGGAGGGTCTCGTCGTAGATGAGGCCGTTGGGCAGCCGCTCACCGATCTGGCCCCGCTGCTCGCCCGCGCTCCAGCCTGCCCGCTGCAGCTCCACCGCGTAGGTGGCGCACAGCTCGCGCAGCACCGGGGAGCGGCTCACGCGCACCCGGCTGGCCGACCGGCCGAGCCGGTGGGGCCGGTCGGGCTCGAAGCCTGGAAGGCTCAGCAGGCGCACGGGCTCCTGCCCGTCGATGAGCGGAGCCTCGGCGGAGCCGGAGAGCCGGTGAGCGTGCAGGTTCCACATGCTCAGGCTGAGACCGGCCTCCTCCGGTACAGCGGCGCTGAAGAGCGCCGGCGCCAGCTCCAGATAGCGGGCCAGCCACGGCCTGTCCTCCGGTCGCCACGCCGCGGCTCCGCCCTCCAGCGAGCCGAGCGCGCGCTCGATCAGGCCCTCCCACCATCTCAGGAAGCCGCCCGCCTCCTCTCCGCGCACTCCGATCATGGTCTCGTCGATTCGGCCGGCCTGCTCGAGCTGGGCCTGGGAGGGTCCGAGCGCGTCGTCGGGCATCTCGGTCGCCGAGCGCGGCACGAGCATCAGGCTCCGCTCCGCGAGCGCTCGCTCCACCGGCTCCATCTCGCCGAGCACCCAGGCGGTGGCGGGCAGGTGCGTGACGGGGCCGGGGTCCATCTGCAGGTATGCGCTCAGCAGCCTCGGTAGCAGGAGCGCGCACACGTCATCGATGTCGTGCCAGCCGAGCAGCTCCTCCAGGTTGAGGTCGAGCATCTCGGTGGCGCTGCGCACGCTCGGCTCGAGGGCACTCGCACTCGGATCCTCGGTGCGTCCCAGCAGCACGAGCTCATGGGTCCATCCCGGCGCCCTGCGGCGCAGCGACTCTGCGAGCACGCGCCCCTGAGGCAGCGTCGCTGGGGTGAGCAGCGTGAACGAGCGCACGGTCCTAGACCACCGCGGCTCTCGCCGTCGAGGCCACCACGGCGTAGGAGGGGGACTGAAGGCGCCCGGTCTCGAAGTCCTCGAAGCCCGGCGTGAATGCGTAGCCGGTCTCGAAGCCGGCGATCATGCAGAGCGCGAGCGCTACCTCCGGGAAGATCGGATGCTGGTGGGTGAGGTCCACCCAGAAGGTCTTCAGCGAGGCGATCCGGTGCGGGTTGACCGTCTCGGCGATGAGCAGCCCGCCCGGGCGCAGCTTGCGCAGCGACAGCGAGAGCAGGCGCTGCAGCTCGCCGTAGGGGAGGTGCTCGATCACCTGCGCGGAGAAGATCGCGCCGAGCGATTGCTCGGCAACGCCTTCAAGATGCTCGTTGGCGTCGCCGAGCGTCGCCCGCAGGCCGCGCTCGCGGCAGCGCGCAACCATGCCCGGATCCCCGTCGACGCCCTCCGCGTCGATGCCGGCCGAGGCGAGCAGCGCCAGCAGCTCGCCGCGTCCACAGCCCACGTCGAGCACCGGCGCTCGCCCGTCCAGCAGCGTCAGGTAGCAGCGCTGCAGGTCGGCCACCTTCTCGCTCGGCCCCCTGAAGACGTCCTCGAACGTCGCGTATCCGTTGTCCTGGGGTACGGCCTCCAGGTCAGTCTGGCTCGCGGCGTCCCCGCCAATGCCCATGGCGTTCCCGGGAGAGCCGATCGCTTCTCCGCCAAAGCCGATCGCGTCCCTGCGAAAGCCGATCGCGCCGCCGACGGGAGACTCGACGCGCTCCAGGAAGCCGTCCCGCACGTAGGGCGCAGCGTGAAGCTCGGCGGCGATCGGCTCGATCGCGCGTCTTGCCCAGACCGCGGTGCGTCCCGCGTGCTCGGCCTGCCGGCGCACCGACTCGGTCGCCCTGATCAGCTCCAGCGTGAGCTGCTCGATGTGATCGATCCGCTCGCCGTCGCGTTCACGGAGCGCCTTGAGCTCGCCCTCCAGGCTGCGCAGCGCCGCGATCAGCGCGGTGTCCATCTCTCGCTGATGGGTGGCCTGAGGCCGCGCGGCGCGCAGCAGGATCGCCCGCATCAGCGCGCGCGCGCGGCTGCGCCAGGAGCCTGGGGGGAGCGGCGCCGGACCGCGCTGCAGCAGCGCGGCGGCCCGGTCTGCCGGCGTGGTCTTCT
>DAHVAB010000133.1 GCA_027314825.1 Solirubrobacterales bacterium | reverse complement strand
CGATTTTCCGCGGCCGCGGCCGCCTGCAGGAGTTACGAAGTGCAACCTCAAAACCCCGTCACCGGTTTGATGGATACCGGGCATCATCCAAGTTCTACCCGCCGCTGCGGCGCCGGCCGCCGGGCTGACGCCGGGGGCGAGGCTCACCTCCAGCGCCGCCGGCCACGCCGAGCGCCAGTCGCGACGGTAATCGGGGAGGCTGATGGTGACCGCGCCGGGTGACCAGCCCGCGTTCGTGGTGATCGCGGCCAGGCGAAAGCGGGCGGGTCCGGTCGGGCTCGGAAGGGTGAAGCGGCCGCCGAGGCGCAGGTGGCGTTCGGCGGCGAACGCCTCGGAGACCGCGGCCCAGCCGCCGTGCCTGATCCGCGCTTCGGCGCGCGCCAGCTCGCCTTCCAACAGCTGGCTCGCCTGGATCATGTGGCTGTCGGCGGGCGAGCGGGCGCGGATCCATAGCCGTCGCGAGCCGACGTCCAGGAGGGCGCCCTGGTAGGGGCGCACCGAGGCGACCCCGGGCGCACTGGCGATCGCGGCCTGCGCGCCCCCTGGCCTGAAGCTGTCGACGGTCAGGAAGTTGTTGTCGGTGGAGACCCAGACCGGGGCTGTATCCAGGAATTCGACGACCGCTCGATCGAGGCCGGCGGTCAGGTCGCCGCGGGCGCCCTGGACGGCGACGCTGCCGTACACGGCCACGGCGGCGACCCCGATCAGCGCGATCGAGCGGGGAGCGGTCGCCTTCAGTTCGACCGCGGCGAGGGAGAGCGTGCTGCCGCGAACGCGCCGGCCGAGCGCTCTGAGGCCCCGGAGCGCCACCCCGAAGAGCGCCGGGATCAGGCAGGGGACGGCGACCGCCAGCAGGATCCCGCCCACGACCGTCAGGCCGGGATCGGCGAGCACGAGCGCGGTGACGGCGATCACGAGCGTCGCGCCCGCCAGGCCGAGCGCGCGGGTGGCGCGCGGGCCGATCCGCTGCAGCGGCCGCTCGGCGGCGGTCGCGATCAGCGGACCGCGCGCCATCTCCACGATCGGCGGCATCGAGGCGATCAGCGCGGCGAGCATGCCGCCGGCCAGCGCCAGCAGCAGCGTGCCGAGGGGAAGCGACTCGTGGCTTTCGATCGGGAAGGCCGCCGCCAGGTAGACGGGGCTCTGATGCAGGATCGTGTGTGCCAGCAGGTCGCCGAGCGCGAGGCCCGCGGCCGACCCGGCCAGCCCGAGGACGAGCGCCTGGAAGATCAGGATCGCGGCTATCTGGCGCGACTCGAAGCCCTGGGTGTGAAGCTCGGCGAGCATCCGGCGGCGGTCGGGAAGGGTGAGCAGCATCGCGTTGACGACGAACAGCAGCCCGACGATCGCGCCGATCGCGGCGAACAGGCCGGTCGCCTGCCCGAGCGGCTTCGCCGTCTCTTCCAGCACCCTCAGTTCGCGGACGGCCGGCACGATGCTCGCGCGATCGCCGAGGATGCGGCCGAGCTCGGAGGCTACGCGGCGTCCGGCGCCGGGATGCGGCTCGATCAGCACCTCGCCGACCCGTCCCGGATGCTCGGCCAGGCGCTGGGCCGTGCCGAGCTGGGCTATCGCGATCGGCTCTTCGGCCAGCGGGCCGGCGGTGGCGCCGCCCAGCACCGCCCGCACCCGCGCGGCGTGCGCGTCGCCGGCGGCCAGCAGCGTCACCCGCGTTCCGGCCTGCGCGCCGAGGGCCGTGGCGAGCGGCGCCGGCAGGCCGATCCCGCCGCTGAGCAGCGCCGCCCCGGCGCCCAGGCTCGGCGTCGCCCCGCCACCGTGCAGGGCGACGATGTCCGAGCTCACGCCCACCAGCTGGACGCTCCGACGCCCGTGCGGGCCGATCAGCTGCGCGTTCTCGCGCAGGACGAACGCGGCGTAGCGCACGCCCGGCACCCGGCCGGCCCGTTCGGCCATCGCTTCGCTGATCCCTTCGCTGGAGCGCGCGCGCAGCTCGATCGTCGCCTTCCCGTTCACCGCGCGGATCAGCGCGGGCGCCGAGCCGGTGATGCTGGAGCTGGCCAGGAGCACTCCGAACACGAGCGCCACCCCGACCGCGATCCCCGCTCCCGCCAGGAGCTCGGCGGCGAGCTGGCGGCGCAGCCGCACCCTGTAATGGGCGGCGAGCACGCTCAGGCGCACTCCGGCGATCAGCGGGTTCAGAGGATGCCGCGGAGGCCTGACGGCGCGGCGCGCGCTCATCCGCTCAGGGGGGCCGAGGCAGAAGCCGGCGGCGGGGAGGCGGAGGCTGCGGGCGGCGATGCGGTGGGCGCCGGTGCGGGTGCGGGCGCGGAGGCGGAGGCCGCGGGCGCGGAGGCGGAGGCCGCAGGCGCCGAGGCGGTGGCTGCGGGCGGGGATACAAACGAGGCGCCGGGTGCGGAGAGCTCGATCGCCAGGCCCTCGGCGAGCGTGCCGTCGCGTAGCGTGCACACGCGATCGACGAACGCGCTCGCCTGCGGGTCGTGGGTGACGAGCAGCACCGGGATCTCGCGCTCCTTGCAGAGGTCGCGCAGCAGCGTGAGCGTCGCCGCGCCCCGTTCGCTGTCCAGGTTGCCGGTCGGCTCGTCGGTGAGCAGCACCCGCGGCTCGCCCACCAATGCCCGCGCGATCGCGACCCGCTGGCGCTCACCCATCGAGAGCCGGTCGCAGGGGTGCTCCAGCCGCGCGCCGAGGCCGACCCGTTCCAGCCACGGCCGTGCCGCCCTGCATGCCTCCCCGAGCGTGAATCCGTCGCCCAGCAGCTTCATCGCCGCGTTCTCAGTCGCGCTCGCGCCCGGCACCAAGTGGAAGGCCTGAAAGACGAAGCCGACGTCCCGGCGCCGGTACCGTGCCGCCTCGCGCGCCGAGAGGCCGGCGATCTCACGGCCGTCGAAGAGCACCGCGCCGGAGTCGGGGGCGAGCAGTCCCGCCGCCATCATCAGCAGGGTGCTCTTGCCCGAGCCGCTCGGGCCGTAGATCGCCACGAACTCGCCAGGCTCGACCTTCAGGCAGACGCCCCTGAGCGCCTGCACGTCGCCGCCCGCGGAGGGATAGCGCTTGACCAGGTCGCGCAGCTCCAACGCGCTCACGGCACGGCCCGCCGCATCCGCTCGCTCTCCTCGATCATCCCCAGCATCCCACTCCAATCAGGCCATTCGATGCCTGGGTCAAGGCTACTGCATCGCTGCGGGCGCGCCGGCGAGCTCGCGCAGGCCGGGGCCGGGGCCGGGGCCGGGGCCGTCACACAGGGGCGGCTGCGAGCGCCGTCGCTCAGGCGGCCAGGATCTTCGCCTTCTGCGCAGCGAGCTCCTCGTCGGTGAGGATGCCCTGCTGCTTGAGCTCGGCCAGCTCCTTGAGCTCATCCACCGTCGACTTCTGAGGCGCGGCCGGCGCGGCCGGCGCGGGTGGCGGAGGTGGCGCCTGCGCCTGCTGGGCCTGCCATTCGTCTTCCTGCTGGGTCTGCCAGCGTTCGCCCTGGCGGCGGGAGACACGGTTGCTGACCGCCGTCGCCGTCCCGGCGACGACCGCTGTTCTGGCGACGCCTCTGATCAATCCCGGCATGCTTGCTCCTTCAGGACCGCTCGGCCGCCTCCAGGGCGGCGAGCATCGCTTGGATCGGAATCCGCCCGCTGGCGACCATCTGCGCACCCGAGCGACGCAGCGCGGCCGCGAATGGCGCCGCCCACCGGTTCTCGTATACGAGCAGCGCCGCCGAGGTGCCCGGTTCGAGCGCGGCGGCCGCCTCGGCGGTGTCCTCGTCGGAGAGGATGCCCGAGGAGGCGCCCTCGAAGGCGGCGAACTCGCTCACCCGTCCGCCCACGTCCGCCACCTCCATGCGCGTGACCGAACCGTCCTCATCCTTGATGAGGAAAGCCAGATCCAGGATCCGTATGAGCCCACGGTCCACGAGATCGAGAAGATATGGAGCGGCCTCCCCGGTCGGCTGGCGATCCGGCCACTCGACGATCAGGTAGTCGATCGGCCCCATCTCGTCAACCTCGTCATTGCCCATCTCGGCTTCCTTTCGTCGCTGGCCGGCGTCACCCCGAACGCCACCGGCGCCCCGCCGAGACGAGAGCCCGCCGGCCCGCGAACCGGGCCCGCGGACCGTCGCTCTCGCTACGCGCCCTGCGGGTACATGATGCGCTCAGGCCGATCAACCATAGGCTCGCGCACGCCCGCCACCATCCGTAGTCTCCGACCGAGCCTTACGGGTCTGCCGCACGAGCGCGGCGGCGCCCCGCGCGGCCGCTATGCTGTTCGCAAGACCCTCACCGGCGAAAGAGCCCCCGGGCTCTGCTGCGCAAGCGGCTAGCCGACGAGGGTCTATTCGTTTCCGGAGGCGTCCGCCGTCGGCGCGACCTCGACCTCCGAGGCGATCTTGTCCGCGATCAGCTCATGCGAGCGCCGATCCTCGCGCTCCCACCGGCGCTGGATCGCCCACGTGCAGTAGTCGGCAACCACAAGACACGGCTCACTCATGTTGGGCCAGAACGCCACGCGGTGAGAGCAGCGGGCCGACCGGCGCACGGCGTCGTCCACGGCGATATGGAATGCGCCGCGGCGCTTTCGCGTGCCGAGATCCGAGGCAACCGCGAGAAGACGATCGCCCGCGCTGGCGACCTCGCTGGCTATGCGGCCGAAGTGCTCGTGCCAGGCGTAGCGGTAGAGCCGATGCGGGTCGCGCAGCTCCGTCGGCACGGACGCCTTGGTGACGATCGTCGCGTCGACCCGCATCTCGCAGCGTTGGAGCGTGGCGAAGACCTGATCCCTCACCGCTTGCGGGTCCTCGGTAGCGTGCAGCACCGCGCCGAGGTGCACGCCTCGCCAGGCGAGGCGACGCCGAAGGGCTTGGACGCGGTCGCCAGCCTGGCAGTCGCCCATCGTGACCGTCACGAGGATGAAGTAGCGGCTTGCCCCTGGGTGCCGCGAGAAGTCGAAGTTGCCGGCCTCATCGCCGAACATGTAGACGGTCGCCACGATGCGGGAGGCTACCTTCGGCTTAGGCGCAGCGGGCGTACGGGCAGGCCGAGCGCCAGGCGTGGGGCCGCCCCGAGCTCGATGTCGTGCTTCTGAGCGCCGACTCGCTTCAGACGGTCAAGCGCACGCACTCCAGCTACTTCTGTTCCAGGTCGCTGGATGAGCTGCTTGCGGCGTAGGAGCGGAGCGTCTGTGCCGCCGCGGCAGGGCGTAGCATCGTCCACATGCTGACCGTCGCCCAGGCTGCCGATCGGGTGGGCCGGAATCCCGAGACGATCCGTCGTTGGATTCGCTCAGGGCGCCTGCCGGCGCGGCGCGTCGGTCAACATCACGCGATCGAGGACCGAGACCTGCGGATGATCGAGGACGCGCTGTTCCCGATGGCCGATCTGCCGGAGGAGTGGCAGGTCGGCGATGACGGCTCGCCTGCGCCGAACTGGGTCGCCGCTCTGCATCGCTCCCGCAGCGGCCACTGACGATCATGCTCGTTCTCGACGCGTCGGTGGCGGTTGCCGCGTGCCACACGCCGGTGGGCTTCGCTCGCTTGAGAGGGCACGAGCTCGTGGCGCCACAGCTCATGCTCGTCGAGGCGAGCTCGGTGCTGCATGAGATGGCATGGCGAGAAGAGATCACCAAGGCGCGAGCGAAGACGATGCTCACGCGCCTCCTGGAGGCTCCGGTGAAGATCCGCCGTCCGGCAAGCCTGATCGAAGCCGCCTGGCGCGTGGCCGACGAGCTTGGATGGGCGAAGGTGTACGACGCACAGTACGTCGCGCTCGCCCAAATCCTCGGCTGCCGGCTTGTGAGCGTTGACGAGCGCCTGCTCCGCGGTGTCGCCAGGCTCGGCGTCGCCGTCAGACCGCGCGAGCTCTGACCCGACGCGGGTAACAGCGGTGAGCGCTGGGTTGGCGCATCGGACCAGACAGCCGTCTCGCTTCGGCAACCGGGCAGCGGGCATATGACCGGAACCCGCGAGATCGGTCTGCACTGAGGAACGGGACACGGGCTTCGTAGCGCCGTCGCTGCCTGCCGTGCCGCCAGTAAGCCTCACGGCTGCAGTCGGACCGCCACCACCCACCGCGCGGACATCGCCTCACCACACGCCTACAAAACGCGACAAGCCGAGCTCGTCCTATCCGGGCCGCCAGACCGGCAGGCCGACGTCATCTGGCTTCTTAACGGCAAATGCAACGCTCGCACGCGCCCTCGTGACGGCCACATAGAGATCGCAACACGCTTTGCCAGAGAGTTCGTCGCCCCGATCCAGAAACCGTTCCATCCGCTCGGTCGGCCAGATCAACACCCGCTCGACGTCCATCCCCTTCGCAACGCCTATGTTCATGAATGGGAGATCCACGCCCCGAGCCGAGTTTGCACGGTATCTCAGGCAAAGCGGATTGAAGGCCGCCAGATACTCAGCAGCGTCGCTCCTCGCAAGGGCGAAGACTCCATCGT
Organism: Solirubrobacterales bacterium; assembly: GCA_027314825.1. Taxonomy (GTDB): domain Bacteria; phylum Actinomycetota; class Thermoleophilia; order Solirubrobacterales; family Solirubrobacteraceae; genus Palsa-744. The sequence continues at coordinate 550 of DAHVAB010000133.1, read as the reverse complement.
GTATCGTCCGGCGTCGGTGATCCTCATCGCCGACTCGCGCGGCTGCTCGAGGAGACCAGCCCTCACCAGACTCGTGCGTGCCCAACCGACCCTGTGCTCGACGCGCGACATGCCCGAGGGCACCTTCAGCGCCCGCGCGGCCTCATCGAGATCAAGCAGGTCGGCCACCATCTCCGCGACGGCCCGAACGTCGCGTGTCTGCCCATCCGAGAGCACCTGCAACACCGGGTGAAGCAGCTCCTCCGTGGTGGGGGCACGGGGTGGCTCGGCATCACCCACGACCTGCGGATCCCCCGGATCGATCACCACGGTGAGAGACTATCCAGACGGTTCGGCTGACGCCATCCCGGTTCTGTCGGCTCGCTCTACACCCCCTGGCCACATGAGGGGCCGCGGTGCCTGACGCCGCGCAGCGACCGGCCGATCCGCCTATGTCGGCGGATGTGCGCACGCCCGCACGCGTCGATCGCGTGCGACGTTGACCGCTTGAACAACGTGCGCGGACGCGACGCATGGCGCCGCGCTATCGCAAGCGTCTATGCTGCCCGCC